>JAOZOG010000561.1 GCA_029933395.1 Sulfurovaceae bacterium
GACGCAGATTTTTTTTATGTTGTTTGCCATCCGTTACTCCCTGTTTATAGATGGGATATTATAGAAAAATCATACTTTGAAAAAGTTTTTGAGGCTTTCCGTGATGCGCCGGCATGCTTTGCCGTCGCCGTAAGGGTTGTGGGCTTTTGCCATTTTCTCGTAACTTTTAGGATTGTCCAGAAGCTCCTGGACGCTATTTGCGATGAGGTCGGGATCGGTACCGACCAGTTTAACGGTGCCCGCTTCGACTGCTTCGGGTCGTTCGGTGGTTTCCCGCATCACGAGCACCGGCTTGCCCAGGCTCGGTGCCTCTTCCTGAATGCCGCCGCTGTCGGTGACGATGATATGGGCTTTGCTCATCAGATAGACGAAAGGTTCGTACTCCAGAGGCGGTATAAGGTGGATGTTGGGTGTGTCGCCCAGGATTTCGTTGACCGGCTTCTGGACGTTTGGGTTCAAATGGACGGGATAGACGATGTGCACGTCGGGGTTGGCTCTGGCGATGCGGCTCAGGGCATTGCAGATGTCGATGAAGCCCTGGCCGAAGTTTTCGCGGCGGTGACCGGTCACGAGGATGAATGGAGAATGGAGAATGGAGAATGGAGAATTTTTGAAATGCTTTTGAATAGCTTGGACAATTTTCTCTTCCAGGGTAGGGTTCGAACGGATCTTTTCGAGTACCATGAAAAGGGCATCGATAACGGTGTTTCCGGTTACGACAATTTTCTCTTCGGGAATCTGCTCGTTTAACAAATTTTCCCGGCTTTTGGAAGTGGGGGCGAAATGAAGTGTCGTCAGGCGTGATGTAAGCTGCCGGTTGGCCTCCTCTGGCCAGGGGCTGTAGATGTCGTAGGTGCGAAGCCCAGCCTCCACATGGCCAACAGGGATCTTCTGGTAAAAAGCCGCCAGAGAGGCTGCCAGGGTTGTCGTTGTGTCGCCGTGAACCAGGACGATGTCGGGTGTGAACTCGGTGAGGACTCCTTTCATGCCAAGCAGTACATTGGAGGTGACGTCGTAGAGGTCCTGCCCGGGCTTCATGATGTCGAGGTCGTAGTCGGGAGAGATGTCGAAAATGTCGAGCACCTGGTCGAGCATCTCCCGGTGCTGGGCGGTGACGCAGACTTTTGTATCGAATACATCGGAGTACTTCTGCAGCGTTTTGACCAACGGTGCCATTTTGATGGCTTCCGGACGTGTGCCGAAAACGATGAGGATTTTCTTTTTCATATAGGGTCTTTTTTTTAAAGTTTTTAGAATTTTAACAGAATCTATCTTGAAGGGTCGTATGTCTCTTGCCATTGGTTGAAATT
>JAOZOG010000562.1 GCA_029933395.1 Sulfurovaceae bacterium
CCGGGTTAAAGTTCAGAGATACTACACTTACGCAAAGAGGATGGAGGAATAGAGCGATTCTATGATACGAAAAGTTTTCAAAAAAGGCAAAAAGCGTTCGGGGAAAATCGATGCGTTTATTGAAAAATATCATATACCCAGAGAGTATCTCTCTATCAATAGAAAATCTGTCTCAATGGCTGTTTTGGTGGGTCTCTTCTGGGGCTTCATCCCGATGCCGATGCAGATGCTTGCCGTACTGGCGACCACGCCCTTTGTCCGGTTCAATGTCCCTATCGCGATCTCAATGGTCTGGCTGAGTAATCCTATCACGATGCCGCCGATGTACTATATGGAGTATCTCACCGGCAACTTTATTCTCGGCAGAGAGGGTGTCGGAACAGTCGAGATGACTGTCGACTGGTTCAAGCAAAATCTGGGAGATATATTCGTACCACTCTATGTCGGAACAGCCTTCTACTCCATCGTCGTCTCCTCTCTCGTCTATGTACTGATCAACCGTCTCTGGGTGCACTCCGTCAAAGAGGAGAAGAGGGAGAAAGAGAAGTTACGAAGAGATCGCATCGCCAAACACAAAAAACACAAAGGGCACAATTAGCCTGCCGGAACCGGAAGGACTTGGCCTCCGTTTTCGGGACCGAAGCCTCCGTTTCCGTCATTAGTCATCAATAGAATTTTAATGGAGCCAAATATGTCCTACAAAATACTCGACACCTCCAACCTCGAAGCTTACCTCTTTTCACTTCCGGAGATCAAAGCCTATTTTGGTGATACCAACTCTCTTGTTATCGACGAGATCGGTGATGGCAATCTCAACTTTGTCTTTCTGGTCACATCGGCTTCCGATCCTGCCAAACAGCTCATCATCAAACAGGCCGTCCCCTATCTGCGCTGTGTCGGCGAGGAGTACCCTCTCTCCAGAGAGCGGATGACTTACGAGATCCGCTCTCTGGAGCACTTCGCAAAGCTCAGCAGCCATATCCCCAAAATCTATCACAGCGATGAAGCGATGAGTGTCATCGTGATGGAGTATCTGGGCAACCATATCATCCTGCGCAAGGGGATGATCACAGGGATCGAATACCCCCATTTTGCCGAACATATCAGCTCTTACCTGGCAAACACCCTTTTCAAAACCTCTTCTCTCTATCTCTCCAGCAGTGACAAGCGCGAGCTCATAGCACAATTCATCGGCAACAGCGAACTCTGCAAGCTGACGGAGGATTTCGTCTTTACTGCACCCTATATGAAGCACGAGACCAATGCCGATCTACCCGAACTCTCCGATCTGGCAGAGCGCATCGC
>JAOZOG010000563.1 GCA_029933395.1 Sulfurovaceae bacterium
TCGCATAAAACAACGGATGGTGGAACATCGCCTATATCTTCTATAAAATTTAGCGTAAAAAGAGACTTGTGGTTCTTTGGTGAAACTTTATCGAAATAGTAAAGCAGCGTTACGCTGTTTGGTTTTGCAATCGAAGTATATATCGCTTCTTTGCATATATAATTTCCATTCATTCCCGCATAGAAGAGACTTTCGATCGTTGGAATACCCAGCTCTTTCAACTTGAAAGTCAGAGCGAAGGGTTTTTTGGCCAATGTCCTTCGTATGATATTTCGCCGAATAATTGCGGTTTTACTGTATTTGGCCTCAAAAACCCTATAGTGCTTCAGGTAGATATCAACTCCCAACCCTTTGCTTCTGTAGGTATCCCGATAGTCACTCTGATAGATCAGTTCAAAACAATTTTCGCGATCTTTTTCGAAGGCTTCCAGAATCTGTCTTATCGTTTTGTCGTCATAATTTTTGTTGTATTCCCCCCACCAGTTTTCGGTTTCATACGGAAGAGTGTGGTTTTGGTAGCTTTTGTCGAGTACCTGTTTCGTTTTGAAAGCGTTGATTGAATATCGAAAGTTCATCGACCAGCCTGTTCATAGAGTTTTTTGTACTGGTTCTTCCATCTTTTATGAAGCCAGAACCATTCATCCGGTTTTTCACGAATGACCTCTTCTGTGATTTTTGCCTGGGCCTGGACGTTTTTGAGGATATCCGCATCTTTGTCATCCGTTTTATCCACAATGAGAGGAGGATAGAACCTGATGACGTAATGTTCGTGGTCATCCGAACGGATAAAGACAGGAATGATTTTCAGATCAAGTCTTCTTGCCAATATCGCGGCAGCCGGGGTGTGGCGAGCTTTTTTCCCGAAAAAGTCAATGAGGAGTCCCTCTTTGTTCCGTGTATTCTGATCTACCAGAAGACCGACGGACTGTCCTTTTTTCAGTGCCGAAATAAGTCCTTTCAAAGCCCCTTTTTTGGGGAGAAGTTGGATGTCGAACCGTTGTCGGCTCTTTTCCAGGATTTCGTTCATGGCTTTCGAATCGAGAGGTCGTCCTACGATGGTCAGCGGACCGAATTTGGCAGTAAGTGCGGGCGGGAGGAGCTCCCAGTTGCCGTAGTGTGCCGTGATCGCTATGACGGGGCGTCCCGCCTTCAACTCATCCTCGATATATTCGATGTTTTCGAACGTGATCTTTTCGAGAATCTCTTCTTTCGAGGCATTCTGGTTTCGGATGAAATCCGCCAGGTTGAAAACGAGATTTTCGTAGGTCTTTTTGACGATCCGCTCTTTCTCTTCGTCGCTCATCT
>JAOZOG010000154.1 GCA_029933395.1 Sulfurovaceae bacterium
CCACAGTAGAGCCGCATTCCTGTTCCGGCATTGCCGCAGTCAAGCACATCTTCTGCTTCTCTCAACACTGCAGGGGGCATAATATGTATTGTTTTACCTTTCCTCTCTACCGTTGCGCCCAATTGCTCGGAAATATGCAGGGAGTTAAGTGTATCTTCCCCCTCGAGAAAATTCCTTATCACCGAAGGCTTGTCACTCAAGAGAGAAAACATGGCACAACGATGTGAAATTGATTTATCTGCTGCGATATCCTGGCACACAAGATCAAATGCCCGTGGCGAGGGCTGGATCACTGCTTTTTTCATCGTAGCTTTGCCTGGCAGGATTGCTCCAGCTTTTCCATCACCTGTGACATGACAGAATCAATATCCTCTTCCTGAAGTGTACCCTCCATCGACTGGATAAAGAAACGGACTGTCAGACTCTTTTTCTCCCCCAGATTCTCATCTTCATAAACATCTACAGGATACCATTTTTTCAACATTCCCAGCTCAAGAGAGGCGATCGCTTCTGCAACCTGACGATAGGGCAACTCTTTGTCGATCACAATACTGAGATCTTTGTAGACTCCCTGAAATTTGGAAATCGGCTCTGCGTTGATATGACTCGGATAGAGTGCCTCCATCTCCACTTCGGCAATAAAAGTATCATAAATACCATATGCCTCCCGCGCTACAGGATGAAGCTTACTGATGTATCCGCATTTGCGACCCCGGACATAGATATCTGCCGACTGATAGGGATGAATCAGACCATTTTGATAGCTACACTCCCGAAGTTCGATACCGCCTATTACTGATCCCAGTTTTTTGACAAAAGAGGCGAAATCAATCATCCCGGGCTTGCCACTGTTGGCAACACTCTCCGCCTCTCTCTGCCCGCTGAATACCAGAGCAAGTACTTCCTTTTGACTGCGCTGCGCATCAAAAACAGCCCCAATTTCAAAAAGCCCTATCGATTTTGCCGTATAGTTGACATTTCGCTTCACGGCATCGAGCAGATTGATCAGAATCGTACTTCTAAGCGTGTTCAGCTCCTCCGCGATAGGGTTTGTCAGATCGAGCTCACCGGCAAGCAAATCGAAACCATATCGATCGAGTTTGTTTCGATCCGTAAAGAGATAGCTGATATTCTCATGCATTCCGCTTGCCGTAGCACGCTGCCGGAGTGCTTTTTTGAATGCATAGTGGGAGAGTGTTGCGTTTTGTCTGTTTTTTTCGACAATCTCCAACGGCTTGGCGTCGATATTGTTGATACCAACGATACGGACGATCTCTTCGGCTATATCCTGAATATTTTTGATATCGTGGCGAAAGCGCGGTACCAGCACGCCAATCTTATCATTTTGACTGCTGTGAATACCAAACCCAAGTTTTTTCAGAATAGTAACAACTTTTCCACTTTCGATCTTTTGCCCTATCAGTGAATTGATCTCGGCATAATCCACCGTGATATTGACCGGTTCCCAATTGGAAGCGATATTGAGATTCCCCTCGTAGCATCTGCAGGAGGCGCTCTCCTCCAAAAGAGAGGAGAGATACTCCATTCCCAAATTCAGGTCAGGCTCGCTCCCTCTGGAAGTTTTGTAGTAGAGGTCATCTTTGGCATACTCTTTTTTCGCAACCGCTTCGACCAGAAGATCGGGATGAATATAGCTCGACTCAAAAAGCAAAAGTCCACTTGTATCTTCTGCTGTGAAGCGCTCCTCCTGATTGACACCGACAATACTCAAAAGTGCATCGTCAGACTTAACCGTCACAATACCTCTCTCTTCGGCTTCTATCTGAAGTTTTATCTTATCCTCTTTTTTGAGCCTATTGGCATCATAAGCACGCAGCACAACGCCTGTCGCATGGCTGGCATACTTCAGGAAGCTATCCAGTTTCCCTGCTGCTTCGATTTCCACCATTGCCAAACGCAGTGCAAACAAAAAAGGTGTATCGATCTGTTCCATAACAGCCAGTGCATAGCGCAGGTCAGCTTCGATATGTCCTTTCGTATGAAGGTCAACCAGGCGTGCGATACCGATCTTTTCCCGATTTTTATTCTGATATTCAAACGGTATCAATTCACGATTGAGTGCGACACTCAGATCTCTGGCGACTCCATGAATACTGAGGCAATCTCCGCGGTTAGCCGTCAGTTCCAACTCGATCACCGTATCGGCCACCTTTTCGTAACTGCCCAATTCCTGACCGACTTTGAGTTCTCCAATACTCTTATCGAGAACCATGATGCCTTTATCTGTCTCGGGCAGGCCCAGTTCTGAGGAAGAGCAGATCATCCCTTCACTCTCCACACCACGGAGTGTTGCAAATTTGATCTCAAAATCCCCTGGAAGCTTTGCGCCTATCAGGGCGACTGCCACATACTCCGCATTTACAACATTGGCCGCTCCACAGACGATCTGCCTCCTGGCGACTCCGACATCAACCTGGCAGACATTGAGTTTGTCTGCATCAGGATGTTTTTCACAGGAGAGAATCTTCCCCACAACCACTTTGGCAGGAATCTCATGCTCGTGAATACTGTCCACCTCCAGGCCAATTGCGTTGAAGGTTTCATAGAGTTTCTCATTGGAGATACCATCCAGGTCTACAAATTCGTTTAGCCAACTTTTCGTTACTATCATCTGAACTGCTCCAGCAATCGAATATCTCCCTCAAACAGCGATCGCAGATCCGGAATCTGATGAATCAGCATCGCAAACCTCTCCACACCCAAACCAAAGGCATAGCCACTGACATCCTCGTACCCGACTGCCTTGAAGACATTGGGATCGACGATACCGCATCCCAGCACCTCCAGCCATCCGGTATGCGAACAGACGCGGCACCCCTTGCCCTCACAGAAAATACAACTGATATCGACTTCTGCCGAAGGCTCCGTGAAAGGGAAAAAGCTTGGGCGAAAACGCACATCCACCTCACCAAACATCGTATGGAGAAAATCAGTCAAAATCGATTTGAGGTTGGCAAAACTTACCTTGCCCCTCTCGTCAACCACCAACCCTTCAACCTGATGAAACATTGGTGTATGCGTCAAGTCGTAATCACGCCTGAAAACAGATCCGGGGGCGATCATACGGATAGGAGGCTTCGTCTCCAGCATCGTTCTGACCTGTACGGGAGAGGTGTGTGTTCGCAACAGACTTCCGTCATTGAAGTAGAAGGTATCCTGCATATCTCTGGCTGGATGATATTTGGGTAGATTCAGAGCTTCAAAATTGTGGAAATCGTCCTCCACCATTGGGCCTGTTTCGACAGAAAAATTCAATGCGACAAAATAGTCGATAATCCTGTCCATCGTCTCCATCACAGGGTGAAGCGATCCCTTTTGCGCCAACGTGCTATAGAGGGAGACATCTACTGCCTCCTCTCTCAGCACTCTTTCTATCTCCTCTGCCTTGAGATGCTCATATCGCTCATCAAAGTGCACCTGAAGTGCAGCCTTACGCTTGTTGAGGCCCTCGGCAAACGCTTTTTTCTCCGGCCCGGGTATATCTTTCAGTTTGGCGAATTCAGCCGCAAGCAAACCCTTCTTTCCGAACAGCTCCACCCTCACTTTTTCGAGTGATTCCAGCGAATCGGCATTCGCAATTTTCTCTTCTAAATTTTTCATTCAACCTCTATTTTCTGCTTCAAAATTATATGATTTTATCCAAAAAATGATAATAGTGTGATTTATCACTTTTTGCTGTGCTATAATTTCACAAATCAAAGTGTATAAAGCAAGGAGTCAACTATGTGTCTATTTTGTCAAATCGTAAAGGGTGAGATACCCAACAATACTGTCGCCGAAAATGAAAAGTTCCTGGCCTTCCACGATATCTACCCAAAGGCACCGATTCACATTATCATCATCCCAAAAGAACATGTCGACTGTTTTCAGTCAACACCGGCGGAGATGATGGCAGAGATGACCCCCTTTATCCAGGAGGTCGCAGCCAAGCTGGGTGTCGACAAAACCGGATACAGGCTCATTACGAACAATGGTAGCGATGGTGGCCAGGAGATACACCATTTACACTTCCATCTTTTGGGAGGCGCGAAACTGCTCTGGAGCAAGATGCACGAGGATGTGCATAAAAGTCTTTGATCTATTAGATTATTTCAAACTTCTCTACGCTGTTACTTTGCGCTGGAAATATAGATAATCGACAGGTACAGTCGCAGCGTCTGTTTTTTATATCTTTTGTGAAGAGAGCCAGCGCTTCATCTTTTCGATCTGCTCTTTCGTCCTCTCTGTAGCTGTTCCACCCTCAGACTTACGGGCATTCATTGAGGCACGGTTATCAAGGAGTGCTACGGCACCCTCACCTATCCGCTCATCGATACGCTGCAGATCCTCCAGGGAGAGCTCGGAAATATCCAGGCCTTTCTCTTCCGCCAGGTTAACAACATTACCGGTGATATGGTAAGCATCACGGAATGGTATACCTGCCTCTTTCACGAGGTAATCAGCCAGATCTGTCGCAGTCAAGTGCCCAATCATGCAAGCAGACTCCATCCTGTCACGGTTGACAGTCATATCGGCAATCATCTCATTGAGTATCTGCAGCGAAAGGAGTGCCGTTTTGACCGAGTCGAATACGCCCTCCTTATCCTCTTGCATATCTTTATTGTAGGCAAGCGGTAGACCCTTCATCACTGTAAGCAGTGCGATTAAATTCCCATTCACCCGGCCTGTCTTTCCACGAAGCAATTCCGGAATATCCGGATTCTTCTTCTGTGGCATGATAGAGCTGCCTGTCGCATGACGATCACTCAGCGTCACCCACCTGAACTCACTGGCAGACCACAAAATCAACTCTTCACTCAATCGACTCATATGCATCATCATTGTAGAGATGTTAAAAAGAATTTCCAATGCAAAATCACGATCACTGACTGTATCGAGACAGTTTAGTGTAGGAGCTTTGAATCCCAGTCTGTCCGACGTGATCTTTCGGTCGACAGGGTGCGGTGTGCCTGCCAGTGCCGCACATCCGATAGGTGAGTAGTTATTCCGATCATAGGAGCCCACAAATCGTTCATAATCCCGCTTGAACATACTTGCATACGCCATCATATGGTAACCGAAATTGATAGGCTGTGCGTGTTGCAA
>JAOZOG010000564.1:0-1024 GCA_029933395.1 Sulfurovaceae bacterium
GCGACAAGGATATGGCAATGATCGAGCAGATGCTCCCGGAAGCTACGGACAGCCAAGACGTATTCAGGGCCAAGCTGGAGAACATCAAACGCATTCTTCAGAAGCAGGGAGGCATCTCCAGGGAGATGATGGAACCACGGGGGCAGAGCTGGCTGTATGGAGATGTCAACGCAACCGAAACGAATACATCGAAAGGATCGGGGTATGGCGACGATTTCGAAATTATCCGCTTCAAATAGCGTGAGGCCGGAAAATCCAAACACTACTATGACGCCCAGGGAGATGGCGACATCGAAATCGAACGATCCTGCCATTCAATACGCCATTGTTGCGCTATCCCATCCGGACGACAACACTTACAGGAAAAACCTGGCGAAAGTGCTGAACTCTCACGGCTTCGATCTTCTCAGCAAAAACGGAGAGCTGTACATGGGCGACCGTGAATCCGGGCAGGTGGTTCCGGTCACGAGAGGCTTTCTGGGGGAAATGATCGGAGACGCTCCTGAAATACTTGGAGGCATACTCGGAACAAGGGGCGGTGCTCTTGGCGTGGCAGGTGGTTCCCTGGTTGGCAATGCTATACAGCAGGGCATCAATGCTGGCGTATTCGACGAAGACCTCACGCCTCAGCAAAGAGGCAAAGAGGTCGTAAAAGCCGGTGCTCTCGGAGCGGCGGGAGACCTGCTTGGTTCCGGCATAGGCAGGATGATCTCTCCGATCTCCGGCATACAGAAGAGCCTGAGGGACTCGATCAAATCGCTATTTGAAAAGTACGGGGTGGAACCAACGCCTGCGACACTGTCACAGAATCCTACGCTTAGGAAATTCGAGGAGATTATGACGAAAGGCTCTCTCGGAGGAAAAGCCATAGCGAAGGCAAAACAGGCTGAGCTTGGAGGCATAGAGAACACTGTGGACGATCTGATCCACAACAAGCTACAGGCCACGGGAGACATACTCGATTCCGGAGAGGCTTTCAAGCGTGAGTTCACGGACAAGGCCGGCGCTGCCAGGCAGTATTTCG
>JAOZOG010000564.1:1034-1301 GCA_029933395.1 Sulfurovaceae bacterium
TCGATACAGCCAGCTCGTCAAGGACTCAGGCAACAGGCAGATACCATTGTCGAACCTCAAGCAGGTATCGAAGGAGATCGTCGACCAGGCGAAAAAGATTCCGGCACTGAAAAACGGTATCGACGTTTTGGCCGAACGAATCCTGAAGGGGCCCGAATCCGTAACCTATCCTGAATTCCAGACGCTTAGAAGCTACATAGGCGGACGATTGAGGGATGTCGGCATCACCGGGCAGAGTGGTTCCCAGGCGGCTTACAAGCGGCTATT
>JAOZOG010000565.1 GCA_029933395.1 Sulfurovaceae bacterium
GCTATGCGACCCTCACCACTCCCATCTCCGGTGTCATCGCCAAAACGATGGCAGCTGAAGGAGATATCGCGATGCCGGGCAAAGCACTCCTGCAGATCAGTGCCGAAAATGGCTTCAGCCTGCTGGTTCGAACACCGGAAGATATCAAGCCCAGAGCATTGATCTATGGGAACAAAACGTACAGGCTCGAACCCCTCAACAGCACCTTTAACGGACTCAAAGAGTACAAGGCTTATATCGATGCCAAAGGCCTGACCACCGGCGACAAGGTAGAGGTCGACATCGTCGTCTATCGGGGAGAAGGTATCCAATTGCCCTTCGATGCCGTGCTCAACCGCAATGGCGAAAGCTTTGTGATGCTTGTCGATGGCGACAAAGCAACACCCCGGAAGATCCACATACTCCAGAGTGCGCAGGAAGGCATCGCCATCTCTGACTCATTCAAAGGAGAAAAGATCGTCGTAGCCAAGCCCGATATCCTCCTCAGACTCGTCAGCGGTTATGCCCTGAAAGTCAAGGAGTAAGGATGTTCGACTACTTTTACAAGCGCCCTTACCTGCTCTACTCCCTGATCGCAGCCTTTTTTGTCATGGGAATCATCGGCCTGGCCACGATGCCCAAAAATCTCTTCCCTGATGCCAATCCCCCCAAAGTCGTGGTCATCACCAGTGTGCCCGGTGCTACCGCCAAAGTCGCGGCCTCTACCATCTCCAAGCCAATCGAAGAAGAGATCGCCAGACTGGGACTGGTCACCGATGTCAGCAGTATCAATGTGGCGAATTTTTCCATTGTCAGTGCCGAGTTTGGCTACAAGAAAGGGCTCAACGAAGCGGCGGTCGATGTCGCCAATGCGCTGAGCATCGCCAAAGCCAAACTTCCCCAGGGGATCAATCCCGCCATCTATACCGCAGGTGACTTTACCCTGCCAGTCGATGTGATCGCACTGAGCCCCAAAAACGATATGATCACGCTTGGGGAGATACGCAAGATCGCGGACAGTTTCATCAAACCGAAACTCCTGGGTAATACCGAGATCGGCAACGTCGAAGTCTTTGGTGGCTATATGAGTGCCATCAATGTCGAGATCGACCCCTTTAAAGCCAAAAAATATGGGGTATAAATGACCTAAAAATGCGGCTAGCACAACAGCGGCTAAGATTAAGGGTTCTACATTTAAAGCTTGAGCGATTAATACAGGAATTAAGCCTTTTAGCATATCGCCTAATAAGGTGATGGCGGCTGCCTTTTTGCCACCGAAGCGCATTACATTGGTTGCACCAGGATTGCCAGAGCCTTCT
>JAOZOG010000155.1:0-1864 GCA_029933395.1 Sulfurovaceae bacterium
CAGCCATGGTCTGCCGTTAGAATCAATAGATCATCCTCATGCAGCTCTTCGAGTATCTCCGGCAGTCTGCTGTCGAAATACTCCAGAGCGGAGGCATAACCGGAGATATTTCTCCTGTGGCCGTAGTCGGCATCGAAGTTGACGAAGTTGGTGAAGAGGATCGCGTCACTCTGTGTCTCTCTGACCGCCTTGAGTGTCTCATCGAAGAGATCCTCGATACCGTTCGCTTTATACGCCTTCGTGATGCCGCATCCTGCGAAGATATCCCTGATCTTGCCGACGCTGACCACTTCGCCGCCGCTCTCTTTCATCTGATCGAGTACTGTTTTGGCGGGCGGTGTGACGGAGTAGTCGTGACGGTTGCCCGTCCTTGCGAAGTCATCCGGCCCGCTGCCGACAAAGGGGCGGGCGATGACACGGGCGATATTGTATTTGTCTACCAGTTTACGGGCAATTTCACAAATCTCATAGAGTCGCTCCAGCCCGAAGCTCTCTTCGTGGGCTGCGATCTGGAAGACGCTGTCTGCAGAGGTGTAGAGGATCGGTTTTCCCGTTTTCATATGCTCTTCGCCCAGCTCTTTGAGGATCACGGTGCCCGAAGAGTGGCAGTTGCCCAGATAGCCCGGCACACCCGTCTCTTTGACGAATTCATCCAGCAGTTCCTGTGGAAAGCTGTTCTTCTTCTTTTTGAAATAGCCCCATTTGAAAGTGACAGGGGCGCCCATCATCTCCCAATGTCCGCTGGAGGTATCCTTGCCTGTGGAGACCTCTGCCGCGAAACCGTAGGCTGCTTCGGGAATGACATCGTCATCCAGCCCTTTGGGGTAGCATCCGCCCCAGCTCTCTTTGGCGGCAAAGCCCAGGCCGAAGCGATTCATATTGGGAAGCTTCAGCGGGCCGCTGCGCCCCTCTTCGGCCAAACCTGTGTCACAAAAGGCGGCGATATTGCAGAGGGTATTGGCACCGTCGTCATTGAAGGGCCTCCCTTCCGGTGTCACATCGCCAAACTTGCAGGCATCTTCGGCACCGCCGATCCCGAAGGAGTCAAGCAGCAGGATAATCGTTCGTCTCATTAATAGCCTCCTTTATTGTCAGCTTTCTCTCCCAATCCCAGCTCAGCCAGCAGGTTACCCAGCAGGCTGGAGGCACCGAAACGGAAATGTTCCGCATCGACCCACTCCTCGCCGAGAATCTTCCGTGCCAGATCGAGATAGGCTTTGGCTGTGACGGCATCCTTGACACCACCTGCAGCCTTGAAGCCGATGTCGGGATTTTTCTCTTTGATGACATTCAGCATCACTTCCGCTGCATCGAGTGTGGCATTGACGGGAACCTTGCCCGTCGATGTTTTGATGAAGTCTGCACCCGCATCGATAGCGATTTCACTGGCACGCCGGATCAGTGCCGGATCTTTCAGTTCGCCCGATTCGATGATCACTTTGAGCAGGGTATCTCCACAGGCTTTTTTGCAGGCCTTGACCAGGTCATAACCGACCTGGTCGTCTCCTGAGAGCAGGGCACGATAGGGGAAGACGACATCGACTTCATCCGCTCCGTAGGCGATCGCCGCTCTTGTCTCTGCCGCTGCGATTTCGATATCGTCGTTGCCGTGGGGGAAGTTGGTCACCGTCGCAATGCGGATACGCTCTGTCCCCTGCTGGCGCAGCGTCTTTCGTGCGATCGGGATAAAGCGTGGATAGATGCAGACCGCTGCCGTATCTCCGACAGGAGTGTGGGCCTGGTGACAGAGGTCGATGACGATGGCATCGGTATCATCATCGTTGAGTGTCGTCAGGTCCATCAGGGAGATGGCCTCTTTGGCTGCTTTTTGCAATTCACTCATTATTCAGTCTCCTTAGATTGT
>JAOZOG010000155.1:1964-5092 GCA_029933395.1 Sulfurovaceae bacterium
CCCGGTGCCGCCATAAAGGAGGCTGCGATCAGATAATCCAGACTGATACCCATCGACGCATAGCCTGCCAGTACGGCACCGGCGACAGAGGCAAGCCCACCCGCCATAATAGCGAAAAGCTCCGAGCTGGTCATCGTTTTGATATAGGGCTTGACGACGAGTGGCGCTTCTGTCTGGCCGACGAAGATGTTGGCGGCTGCCGACATCGACTCGGTCCGGCTCGTTCCCAGCATCTTCTGCAGTCCGCCACCGAAGACTTTGATGATCAGCTGCATAATATTGAGATGATAGAGTACCGACATCAGTGCGGCGAAGAAGATGATAACGGGCAGTACTTTCAGCGCAAAGATGAAACCGTTGCCCGCAAAGAGTTCGAACATTTTGTCACTCACCAGCGGCCCAAAGAGGAAAGAGATACCGGCATTGGCACTGTCGATCACTGCCTGCACCCCATCCGAGATGCTCTTGAGCACCGAGGCCCCGTAATCGGTCAAGAGTACAAAAGCAGGCACCAGTGACTGCAGCAGCAGTGCCCCTCCCACCGTCCGAAGATTGATCGCCTTTCGGTTACTCGAAAAGAGTACCGCAATCGACAACAACACCGCCATTCCAACCAGTCCCATAAGAATATGCATAGAGATCCCCTGATTCTAATTTTCAGGAATAAGGATGTTTCCTTCATCCTGCTACTCTAATCTTACCGGATTGAGATAAAGGTTAGGCTCTGCTTGTATTGATGGAAGTGAATTTTCCACTTCCGGAGAAAAACAGCCATTTTCTTTGGCGGCTTGATGTGGCAGCAGGGGAGGGTGACTATTTTCCGTCAAACATTGGGGGCTTGAAGCGCTTGTCCCGGATACTCATTTGCTTGTTATCTTCGTCGATATAGATATCGAAAAGACCGATTGCCTTGATGAGGCTGCTGAGTTTTTTGTAGCCGTAGTTGATCGGTGAGAAAGAGGTTTTGTTGCTGATATAGGCACCGACTTCGGCGAGGTTGGCCCAGCCGTCTTCATCCATCGTCTGCTCGACACCATCGCGCAGGAGGTTGACCAGCCAGGTGTCTCCACGCATCTCTTTGGCACTTTTGCGCTGGGATGAGGGTTCTGTGGCAACTTCTGTTTCGTTGTCACTCTCGACTTCTTTGTCCACCTTCTTCTTGAGCAGCTTTTCGGTAAAAATAAACTGCGAGCAGGCGACCATAAAGGCCTTGGGTGTTTTTTTCTCCCCGAAGCCGAAGACCTTGATCCCCTCCGCCTGTACACGCATCACGACAGGTGTGAAGTCGCTGTCACTGGTGGCGAAGGCGAAAGCGTCGAGTTTCTTGGTGTGCAGCATATCGATCGCGTCGATAGTCATCAGGATATCGGTGGCATTTTTGTTTTTGGTATAGTCGAACTGCTGGATTGGCTTGATGGCGTATTCGAGCAGGATCGATTCCCAGTTTTTGAGGTTGTCTTTGGTCCAGTTGCCGTAAGCCTGTCGGATATTGACGACGCCGTATTTACTCAGTTCGCTGAGTATCCCTTCGATAGAGTGGTAGCTGATATTGTCACTGTCGATAAAAAGTGCAATGTGGTCTTCGTTTTTCATAATTTTTCTTTTTTGAACGGATTATAGCATAGTTATCCAGGTATCTCTGGCGGATACCGAAGGGTGCTTCGGCATCTGTTTCCGGCGGCACTACCATGCCTGATCTGAAAAAGCATATTTTCTTTCCATAAAGAAAAACAAAGTCTTTTGTTGATATTATTTCATATTACATTTCAAGGAGGAATATGATGATGAGGAAAATTATTTTATCGACGATTCTGGCTGTCGGTTTTGCTGCGACTACCACGATGGCCGGGGAGAATACAGGCTATCTGCTTCAGCTCGCTTCCAAACAGGAGATGCTTTCGCAGAATATTATGACTGCATACAAAAAGGGAGACAGGGGTACATCGGCACTGGAAGTTGTCGATGCACTCAAATCAGGACACTTGAAATTGAAATCCGCTATTCGCAATCCAGAAATAGACAATCTGCTGGTCTATCTCAATTATCGTCTCGATGATCTGAAGGCGGTAGTAAAAAAACCATACTCTCCAAAGAATGCGCAGCTGGTAGCCGAAATCAGCGCTTCGCTCTCAGAAGGCAGCCACTATATCGCACGCACGCTCAAGCACGCTTCCTGATAGGGAAGGGAAGTTCGTTAAATTAGAGCTTCTCTTCTATCAGGGCGATCACCTGATCGATCTCTTTTTGGCTCAGTTTTCCAAACTTTTTATAGATCAGTTTCCCGCTTTTGTCAAAAAGCAGTATGTCCGATGCATCATCCTTCAATCCCCATTTTTTGACCAATATCTTCTTTTTGTCTTTGACATAGATCGTATCGGGAAACTCTTTTTGCTTGGCACTCAGTTTCATCTCGATGACGGCATCGGGCATCCACGTAGCAGCGAGGTTGACGATCGCCACTGAGCGGTACTTTTTCCTGTCAAAGTGTTTCGCTTTCAGTGCTTTGCTCAGCGCATTGTTCTCATCTTTTTTGTCGGGATCGACGTAGAAAAGCACTGTCACCTTCTCCTTGAGCATCGAAGAGGACCAGTCGGCGCCATTGACGATCCCGCCATTTTCACCCGACAGGGCAGCAGTGGGCGGCACACTCCCTATCTCGATGGCAAATCCACCGACAACCGCCAAAAGAAAACCTGTTATTATTTTTTTCATCTTTTGTCCTCCTGTTTCTTTGGTAGTAATCATATCCAAAATATCATTGTGGAGTATTTTATACTGCGTTGAGATTTTCCATTTGTTGGGGTGGTGACAGGATTTAGTTCCCGGCCCCATTATTAGTGAAATTATCGACGGAAAAGTCAGGAATCGGAGACTTTAGTCCCGCCTTTGTATCATATTCGGGGCTGAAGCCTCCGGTTCCGTGGTTCTTTCCCGTCTGTCCTTGGCAGGAGCGAGTAGCGTAGGGTCGATCCTATCGACCAAAATAATATACGGGCGACAACAACTCCCGCGCTGGGGCAAGAGGAGCAAGAAATAGTTTGTTTTCCGCACCTGCCCCCTATTCTTCTATTCTTTCTTGACAGTGACATACTGATCTATTTTCTCAAAGGCAGAGGTGAGACTGTTGC
>JAOZOG010000156.1 GCA_029933395.1 Sulfurovaceae bacterium
ATTCTTTTCCCGGGAAAGAAATTTCGGATTGTGCAGCGGCACATAAATAGCCAACTTCTCTTTGCCTGCCTGGGCAAAATCTCCCAGATAATTTTCCAACTGTCCGGGTTCAAAAAAACTATCCTGATCCATCGTCATCAGCCATTGGAAGCCATCCCTTTGTGCGCTTTTCAATCCAAGATTGTACGCCTCCGCCAATCCAATATTGACTGACGAGGAGAGAAGTTCTGTTTTCTCCTTCTGTAGCAGCTTCTCTGCGACTATGGAGGGCTCGGGAGAGTTATCCACGACATAGAGGCGCTCAAGCTTTTCTGCGTAGCTCTGGATATTTTGATAAATTTTATCGGAGGGCTTGAAAAGAACAACGATAGCGGATATCAAAAGTTGTTCTTCCATTTATTTATTACAAGAAAGTTTATCGGACGACGAACCAGGGGTTGAGGAGGTTTTCTTTATTATAGATAACAGGTTTCGGGTTTCGGGTTTCGGGTTTCGGATCATATTGGTAGGTCATTTTTCCTGATTCCCGAACAACAGCATCCGCTGCAGCTGTATCCCACTCCATCGTCGGTGCAAGACGAGGGTAGATATCGGCGGAACCTTCTGCGACCATTACCAGCTTCAGAGAGCTTCCTTTGGAAACCTGCTCTATCTGCTCCGTTTCTTTGGCAATATCATCAATAAATGCCTGCGTCTCTTCCGACAGGTGCGATTTAGATGCCACTACCCGTATGGATTTATCCAGCGCATTATTTTTTTCTAGTGGTAATTTCTGATTATTCTTGAATGCACCTTCATCCTTTTTTGCTTTGTACATATCGCCAAGGGCTGGTGCATAAACAACACCCAATACCGGTACACCCTGATGAATCAATGCGATATTGACTGTAAATTCACCATTTTTCTTGATAAACTCTTTCGTACCATCAATAGGATCAATCAGCCAGAAATACTCCCAACCACTTCTTTCTTCGTAGGGAATACTTTTGCCCTCTTCGGAGAGTATGGGTATCTCGGGATACTCTTTTTCCAAAGCTGCACAGATGACCTCATTGGATCTTGTATCCGCCTCTGTCAATGGGGATTTGTCATCTTTGTAGTCAACCTGAAAATCTCTCTCGTAGATCTCCATAATCACATCACCGGCCTCTTTTGCAATCTTCTCAATCTTCTCAAGTGCAACACTCTCAAGCATGTAAGTATCCTCTCCTTCTCAGGTGTTCTATAATTTCGCTCGCAACATCATCTATCCCAACATCATTATTGTGGATATGTATTTCTGGGTGTGAAGGTGCCTCGTAGGGTGAATCTATCCCTGTAAAATTCGGGATCTCACCTTTTCGTGCTTTTTTATAAAGTCCCTTGGGGTCGCGCGATTCGCAGACTTCCAGAGGCGTATCGATAAAAACTTCAATAAACTCACCCTCCTCTACCAAGGCACGCACACTGTCCCGCTCTCTCTGAAATGGAGAGATAAAAGCTGTCAAAACAATAGTCCCCGCATCGACAAAAAGTTTCGCTACCTCACCGATACGACGAATATTTTCGATACGGTCTTCATCCGAAAAACCAAGCCCTTTGTTGAGGCCCATACGAATATTATCCCCATCAAGCAGATAGGTATGCTTCTCCAACTCTAGCAGTTGACTCTCTACAGCGTTAGCAATTGTTGACTTCCCGCTACCACTGAGTCCGGTAAACCAGAGAATACAAGGCTTCTGATTCTTGATATGGGAGCGTTTATTTTTAGTGACAAGATGGCTGTGCCAAACTATATCTTTATTATTTAACATAATGCTTCTTCACATATGCAACAATTATGCGTGCTGCTTCATCAGGAGATGTAGTCTCAGTATCAATAATAATTTCTGCATGCTGTGGCTCCTCGTAGACATCGTTAATGCCGGGAAAATTTTGGAGCTCTCCCGAGATTGCCCGGACATACTTGCCTTTATAGTCGCGCTCTTTACAGGTTTCAATATCCGCCTTTATATAGACAACAATGTTATTGGTAACCATATCACGAATCGCTTTGCGCGACTCTCTGTAGGGCGAGACAAAGGAGGCTACCGTAGAGATGGAGTTGTTTTGTAATGTTTTCACCAAATTTCCAATACGGTGCATGTGTCTATTTCTATCCTCTCTCGTATATCCAATATCTGGAATCAAATCGCGAATATCTTTCGAGTCAATACGCTCAATAGGAATATGCAGCTTTTCTAACTCTTCATATACCTTGTCAGCCACTGTCGTCTTGCCCGAAAGAGGAAGTCCGGTAAACCATAGGTTGAAAGGCTCGATCCTCTTCTTGCCCCAGTGAATACGCTGCCAGATCTTTTCATGCCCCCAATAGAGCGCCACTTTCAATACCGTCTCAATCAATCCGGCCGCTATCGCAAGATCCAAACGCCCAAAAAAGACATACACAATAATAATTGTAGTCGTTGTCGCTACAACTCGCCAACTGACACCTTTGGCAATCGAACGGATATTTGTTTCTCTATACACACAAACCCCAGCTTTCCATAATTAGCACTTTTTACACTCCCACTCTGGAAAATTATCCCTGATGTACTGATTCAGCGCTCTCTCAGCATCCGTATATTCCCTCGTCGATATCTTCTCCAGGTCCTCTTCGCGCCGACTAACACCTACGATCATACCGGCACCCACTGTATTGTTTGTGACCCGGTCCACCACGATGAAACTCCCCGTCAACCGGTTCGTCTCATAAGAATCAGCTGCAATAGGCTGCGTCAGTGTCATTTTGCAAGAGGCGATATCATTAAGTTCCAGTCTGTCCACTTTGGTTCGCTGGTAGGTATTGACATCGATCTTATAATTGATATGTTCGAAGTGGCCCGGAATCACAGAGGTAGCGCGTTTAATATCATAGGTTTTGCCTGTCAGCATCGGCTCCTCATCCATCCATACCAGCATCACCTTGAGTGAGTTCGATACCCTTGGTAGACTTTTGGTATGGACGATCATATCACCGCGGGAGATATCGACCTCATCTTCCATAGTGATCGTAACCGCCATCGGCGCATAAGCCTCCTCTGTCGTCACTTCACGGTCTGCCTCTGTAATATCTCCGGCATTGATGATACCCTTGACTTTTGTAGTCTTACCAGATGGTAGGATGGTGATATCGTCTCCTATCTTGACAGAACCTGCCGCGATCGTTCCACAGAAGCCCCTAAAGTCAAGGTTTGGCCGATTGACATACTGTACCGGAAGGCGGAACGCCTCCTCTTTGATCTCCTTGGAGATATCCATCGTATCGAGCAGCTCCAGAAGAGGCCTCTCCTCATACCAGGGGGTTTTCTCGCTGACATCGACCACATTGTCCCCATCGAGTGCGCTTAGCGGAATATAGTATCGGTGTTTGATTTTAAGTTCTTTAGCCAGCGCCTCATAATCTGCCTTAATGCTATTGAATACCTCTTCGTTGAAGTCTACCAGGTCCATTTTATTGATCGCTACGATGACATGCTCGATACCAAGCAGCGAAACGATGAAGCTGTGTCTTCTCGTCTGTGTCAATATCCCTTTGCGTGCATCGATGAGAATGATCGCCACATCCGCAGTCGAAGCTCCGGTAACCATATTGCGTGTGTACTGTTCGTGGCCCGGGGTATCGGCGATGATATACTTTCTCTTGTCTGTGGCAAAAAAACGGTAGGCTACGTCGATCGTAATCCCCTGCTCCCGCTCACTCTGCAAGCCATCGACAAGCAGTGCCATATCGATCTTTTCACCTGTTGTTCCATACTTTTTGCTCTCATTTTCGGCTGCCGAGAGTTGATCGTCAAAGATCATCTTGGAATCGTATAGCATACGCCCTATCAATGTACTCTTGCCATCATCCACGGATCCGCATGTAAGAAAACGAAGCATATCTTTGTTTTCATGCTCTTTGAGATATGTCTCTATATCTGCTGAAATTTTACTATTCTGTGACATCTTAAAAATACCCTTCAATTTTTTTCAGTTCCATCGCGCCTTCCTGGTCTTTGTCAATTAGACGACCTTCGCGTTCGCTGCTCGTAGAGAGTAGCATCTCTCTGATAATCTCAGGCAGTGTACTGGCAGTCGAGTTGATAGCACCAGTAAGTGGGTAACATCCAAGTGTTCTGAAGCGCACCATCTCTTTTTTTGCCGTCTTTCTGAGTGCTTCAGGCATACGGTCATCATCCACCATCACCTTGGTGCCTTCATATTCCACAACCGGACGTTCCTTGGCGAAGTAAAGAGAAGGGATGGGGATACCTTCCAGATAAATATACTGCCAGACATCCAGTTCTGTCCAATTGCTGATCGGAAAGACACGGACGCTTTCTCCTTTTTGGATCGCCGTATTGAAGACATTCCATAGCTCAGGTCGTTGATTTTTTGGATCCCAGCGATGGTGCTTGTCACGGAATGAAAAAATACGCTCTTTGGCACGGGACTTCTCTTCATCACGACGTGCCCCGCCGATCACGGCATCGTATCCACCGGCATTGAGCGCCTGTTTGAGTGCTTCTGTCTTCATAATATCGGTATGTACTTTGCTTCCATGGGTAAAGGGGCTGATATCCATCTCAATACCTTTGGGATTGGAGTGCACTACCAGATCGAAGCCGAGATCTTTGGCACGTTGATCACGAAACTCAATCATTTCGTGAAATTTCCAAAGGGTGTCAACGTGTAGCATTGGAAAAGGGGGTTTTCCCGGAGCAAAAGCTTTCATTGCAAGGTGTAGCATCACAGAGGAGTCTTTTCCTACAGAATACATCATGACGGGATTGGAAAATTCTGCTGCGACTTCACGAAGGATATAGATAGACTCCGCTTCGAGTTGCTTCAAATGGGTTAGACGCTTTTTGTCAATCACATTTTTCCTTTTTGATTAAGATAAATGATAATTATAGCGAAAGGAATTGATAAAGAAGAAATAATTCCCGGATAAAGCAATATGAATTGTGAGCAGATAGTAAAAATTTGAAGAATACCTAGAATGTCGGTTGATTTAAAAAGAGGCTAAACAAGTGGCTCCGGATGCTGGATTCATACATATCGTAAT
>JAOZOG010000566.1 GCA_029933395.1 Sulfurovaceae bacterium
AATGACAGGATACACCACTTTTGAATGGTCGATGATGGCACTCTGGATCATCGTCATCATCATTCTCGTCTATGGCATCATCGCCATTCACGACATTCCGGCGAGTATCGCCCGCAAGCGCAACCATCCACATACCGAAGCCATCGAGACAGCGGGATGGGTCAGCCTCTTTCTGCTGCATGCCATCTGGCCCATACTCTGGATCTGGGCGACCTATGTGACACCCGAAGAAGAGAGAAAATCAGGGAGCGAAAGCGGCAGAGAGAATCAGGAGGCACTGATGCAGACGATAGAGGAGCTCAGGGCGACGGTCAACACCCTGCAAAAACGCATTGACGCGATCGAATCGAAGGAGGCGTAGATGGATCTGATACTCATACTTACCTATCTGGCACTCGTCACAGTGATCTTCAAAGTCTTTCGGATTCCCGTCAACAAGTGGAGCGTCACCACGGCTATTTTCGGCGGTGCACTGATTCTGGGCTGGATCTACATCTCGATGGGCTACTTCCATCCGGCTACGACGCATGGGCAGAGCTACTTCAAATCGACACCGCTCTCCGTATCGGTCAGAGGTGAAGTAGTCAAGATCTACGTAGACGATGACCGCCATCTCAAGAAAGGTGATCCGATCTTCCAGATCGATCCCACACCCTACGAGAGCAAGGTCAGGCAGATCGAATCGATGCTCGCCCTGGCAAAGAGCCGCTATGCCGAAGATGTCAAGTTGCAGAAAGAGGGAGGCGGAAGTAAGTTCAATGTCGAAAATATGAAATCAGAAGTGCAGAAGCTCAAGGATGAGCTCATCAAAGCACGCTTCGATCTCAACAGTACTGTCGTCGTCGCACCGGCGGACGGACACATCGCCCACAACCGACTGACACTCGGCACGACGGCGGGTATCTTCAAGGTCTCTTCTCTCATCACCTTCATCCCCGACCAAAAACCGCGATACATCGCTGCCTTCAAGCCAAACAGCATCAGCAACATCCAGCCCGGCCTCGAAGCCTGGGTTGCCTTTCCCGCCAAGCCGGGCAAGGTCTTCAAGGCAAAGGTCAAAAAGGTCTGGTACGAACTCAGACAGGGGCAGCTCCTCCCCAACCAATGGATGGTCAATGTCAACCATGCAGGCTTCCCTGCCCGTATCCCCGTAGAGTTCGAGATCGTCGATGAAAGTTTCCCGCACTACCACATCCCCGTCGGGAGCGTCATGTGGGCGACAGTCTACTCCGAGCACCTCGAATTCCTCACGCTCCTGCGCTCCATCCTCTTCACGATGTTCAGCTGGAA
>JAOZOG010000567.1 GCA_029933395.1 Sulfurovaceae bacterium
AGAGAGACAAACTCTACTTCGTCAAGCCAAAAGATGAGAAAAAAGAAGTGATCACTCTTTCGCTTGGAAAAGATCTCATCAGTTTCCGTCCTGTCGTCAACAGTGCGAACCAGGTGAGTGAAATAGAGGTCAGAGGACACAATCCGGACGATCCATCGACACCGCTGGTCGGCAGGGCCAGGGCGGGAGAGGAACGTGCCCAGGAGAGCGGGAGGCGTACAGGAAGCCAAATCTCGCAGCAGCGGCACGGAAATATCAAAAAGGTGATCACCGACGTTGTCGTCACTTCGGTGGAACATGCGCAGGCCATCGCCCTGGCGGAGCTCAACAGGCATGCGGATACTTTCATTACAGGCGATGGCGAATCTGTAGGAATCCCTGCCATGAGGCCCGGAATCACCATTATGCTGGAAAAGATGGGGAAGCGGTTCAGCGGAAAATATTACGTAAAGAGCACGACACATACGATAGACGGCAGTGGCTATAGGACACGATTTTCCGTCAAGAAGAACGCGATATGAAAGGGGGGACGGGACAATGAGCATACTGGAGGCACTTGGTGAGAGGGACCGGGATCAAGGCCGTATCGCCGGTGTAGTGCCGGGTATCGTCACCGACAATCAGGATCCCGACGGAATGGGACGTGTGAAGGTTAGATTTCCCTGGCTCTCTGACGAGAACGAGACAGACTGGGCGCGTATCGCCACACTGATGGCCGGCGAGGAGCGCGGAAGTTTCTTTCTTCCCGAAGTGGACGACGAGGTTCTGGTGGCTTTCGAACAGGGAGACATCAACCACCCCTATGTCATCGGGGTGCTCTGGAACGGAACCCAGAGACCACCCGAGACCAATCAGAACGGGCAAAACAATATTAGAAAGTTCCGCTCCCGAAGCGGTCACGAGATCATCTTCAACGACGATGATACCGCGCAGCAGGAGAAGATCGAAATCCGTACGAGTTCCGGACATACGATCGTTCTAGACGATTCGGCCGGACAGGAGAAGATCGAGATCATCGACAAGACCGGGAGCAACAAAATGACGATCGACTCGGTACAAAATGCCATCAACATAGAGAGTGCCCTGCAGCTCAAAATCAAGTCGAATATTGTGGAGATCGAAGGTACGACATCGTTGACACTGAAATCCAATGCGCTTTTGACGATCCAGGGACTACCCGTAAAGATCAACTAGGAGGATACTTACATGCCGTTAGCAGCCAGAGTCGGAGATATGACAAGCCACGGAACCCCTCTGGGGCCGGGACCCGGAAGCGCCAATGTGCTGATC
>JAOZOG010000023.1 GCA_029933395.1 Sulfurovaceae bacterium
GAATCACTCTCTGTAGATATCGGGCAAGGTCCCCTCTATTGAAATCGATCTTGAGATGCCTGGGATCTATCGCCCGGGAGATAGCGACATAGAACTGGCTGGGGGCGAAGATATTATCCATATTACAAACCAGGCGGTCGATACTCATCCCCTGTGATTTATGGATCGTCACGGCATAGGCGAGCTTGACAGGGAACTGCGAGAGTGTCGCCAGGGAGATCGTCTCGATCGTACCGTCAGGCTTGGCGACCATATCGAGCAGATCGAAACTGTGTCGCTCTACCCGCACATACTCCTCCTCTTTTTCGATGATCAGATGATCCTCCTCGATCCTGCGCAGTATGCCGCGCTCCCCGTTGACAAATCTTCCCCATTTATTGACGGTAAACAGTATCGGTACGCCCTCTTTGAGTGTCAGCTGTTCGCTGACGGGCAGCATCTTTTTCCAGCCCAGCAGCTTCTTTTCGTGTACATTGCCGAAGGTTTCGATCTCGGCAAAAAGGATCGTCTCGTCACTGGGCAGCTCATCGATCCTGGCCCGGTTGGTCTGCTCCACTTCCATATTTCGCCCGAAGAGGTAGGTGGGATCATCCCGGTAGACATCATCCTGATTCCAAAGCCGCATCAGATAGTCCGTCACCTCTTCATCACAGATCCCCCGGCGGATCTTGTGCAGGATATGGGTAAACTCCCGATCCTGCGTCCGCTTCATCTCAGTCAGCTCGATCACCATCAGATCGAACTGCTCCCAGGCACTGCTCTCGAAGGCATAGAGTTTGTCGCCGAAGAGATGATCCCTGTTTCCCCTTTTCTGTATAGGTGGAAGCTGATAAAAGTCCCCGACCAGAAGGAGTTTGCCCAGGTAGCCCAATGTATTCAGGCGATAGGCGATCATATCGATCAGGTCGGTACTGACCATCGAGATTTCATCGATGATGATCAGATCCGTCGCTTTGAGGATTTTTTTGAGATCGGTGAGCCGTTTTTTGGCCCGCCTGTCCCCCATCTTGAGCTCCTCGAAATTGGAGGCGATCCCGAAGACAAAAAAGCTATGCACGGTAAAGCCGCCGATATTGACCGCACTCACCCCCGTCGACCCCAGCGCTACCACCTGCCTTCCCTCTTTGCGGTAGTCGGAGATGATCTCGTTGGTCAGATAACTCTTGCCGACCCCTGCCCCTCCTGTGAGGAAAACATTGCTATGTTTCAGCGCCTCTTTTATCTCAACCAGGTCACTCATCGGAAGCCTGCACTGTCTATCCTGCCCTTTCTGCACCGGCTTCTGGCTTTTTTACCGCCCTTGAGCAGTGCCGAGAGCTCATCTCCCTCCCCCTTGAGGTGAAACCAGAGTTCGGTGATCATTCCCTTTTTGCACAGCATCTCCACCTGCTTACCACTGCCTCTGCCGAAGCTCTCATCGACTTTGAATCGAATCTGCCTGAGCGTCACTACCCTGCCTGTATTGTCAGCGAAAAATCTTCCCACTTTGGAGCCATTCACCTGTTTTGTCAAATCGATCGCTCTTTTGAAATAGGCTTCAGGCTCTTCACCCGAACAGGTCCCGTGTTTGATCCACTCGTGCCGATGCAGATTGGAAGCCGCTCCCGGCATCACACGCAGCAACGCTCTTCTCGTCTCCTCGCTCAGCGGCACTCTGGGAAGTCGATTCCACTGCCTGTTTTTGTCGAGCTGTTTGATCTCATAAGGGACATTACAATAGAGCAGTTCTCTCGGCTGCGGCCAGAGTCCGTGCAATACAAACCGGTTGTCCGCAGGATGCACAGCCTGCCTTCGCCTGCACTCCTTCCTGCCACGATGTGTCTCACAGAAGGAGTTGTGCCAACTCAAAGCAAGCAGTGTCTCTTCGGGTCGGCTGGAACTACTCTTTTCTACCCCGACAGCCGCTTTCTCATTGGAGATATCTGACGTATCGGGATGATTCCCCTGCTTTACTTCAAAACACGCTCCATCCACCCACCGCTGCGCCGGCTGCTCCCCTTTGATCAATACAAGTTTCTGCCCCTTGTGGTCGTCCAGTACCATATACTTTTTATCTGGATCCAGTACAACATGGTGACTGTTTTGTGTATGCTTCATATTGTTATATGCCGGGCAGGCTTTGGAGGGGTAGGCTTCGTATCTTGCGAGGGAATGGAGGGTGACGAGTAGGAATAGTGTGATGATTTTTTTCATAGGATTCTGCCGATTTTTTGTGTATTATACTGTAATTGGGCTATGGTGCATTTTGTATTTTTATAAACTCTTGCTTCGTTAAAAAAGTATACAACCAATTTCTTCTGAAAATATTGTTCCATATCCACTACATCATACAGATTGGCGGCTTATACTTATACCAGGACAATTGGGTCAAACACTCTTCAAAGCTTTTACGCTATCATAACTCTATGATATTTAAAGACTTGGACTTCATAGAGGAACTGTCACTGGAAGCATACAAAGAACATTTCGGTACAGTCGGAAAACCAAAACAAAGTACTGGCCCAATACGCTCCAATATGATGCTCAACCCCCTTAACCTCAAACACCTCAACCGCATCGATGAGAGTCTTGCCGATATGATCACGCTCAATCTCGAGGATGCCATCGCGCCGAGCAGAAAAAAGGAGGCCCTCTACAACATCGCTCTCTTCCTCTCCCATCTCGAGCAGAGCAGGAGCTTCATCATCGTCCGCACCAACCCCATCAACGAAGGCGGTGATGAAGAGATCGCCTTTCTCAACGACTTCGGTTTCGATGCGATACGTATTCCCAAAGTCACCAACCAGACAGAGATAGCACGAGCCCTCACCCTCCTCTCCCCTGAGAAAGAGCTGCACATCTCACTGGAGACCAAAGAATCCTTCCAATCTCTACCTCAACTCCGTATCGACGAACAACTCACCACTGCCAACCTCGGCATCCTTGACCTTCTCAGCTCCCTGGGACTGCCCCAATCCATCGTAGAGATCGGTAACCCGACAATCGACTATATCCTTGGGAAATTCCTCATCGATGCCAGAAGTGCCGGGCTTCTGCCGATCTCTTTTATGTTTCAGGACTATAAAGATACTGAGACCTTCCGCCAATGGTGCGAATACGAAAAAAGTATGGGCTTCACTACCAAAGCCTGTATGGGGCCGGCGCAGGTAGAGATCGCCAATGAGATTTTCGATACCGACTCTGATACGATCAAGCGTGCCAAAGAGATTAAAGAGCTCTTTGAATCCCACTCAGCCAAAGGGATTCACGGGTTTATGAGTGAGCACTACGGTTTTATCGACGAACCGATCTATCGGGATGCGATGATTGTGTTGAAGAATCAGATATGAGATAAAATCGTCGAAAAAATATTACCGCTACTTTTTCTCCCAACCAAATACCGAAAGCACTGCAAAATCCTCCTTCCCCCCGCCGGTAATGATCTGATCTCCGCACTGTGACCAGGCGTGGGCTTTGATCGTTTCGGGACGCTCACTGTCTTTTGTGGCGCCCAGATAGAAAACACCGGGGATACTACGTTTCTGAAGCATCCTCTGCGCCGTGAGCGACTGTGCAAGGCAGGCACTTTCCCAGGGAGTATAGGCTGCTGCCCGTTTTATGGCCCGCCCTATCTCCAGTGCTGTCTGTTTTTGCTCCTCGGTCAAAGGTTCGAGCTCACCTTTTTCGGCCTGAAGTTTCAGGGAGCGGGTCAAGCGCTTGAAAGAGACTTTCAAAATGGCAGCACGCATCACACCCAGCATATAATACGCCTCGACAAAAAGAGCCTGCTCCCTTGATGAGAGCTTGGTAAATTTCCTGAATTTTCTGATCATCGCTTTTTGATCGACTCTGTTTTGATAATGATTTTATTCATACTCAATTATACCACATGTACCATCACCATAGATTCGATATAATTGCCAAGCATACTGCCATAAAAATAAGGAACGATATGAAAAAAATGCTACTGATGCTGCTGATAATAATTACTCCACCCTGCTTGACAGCTAACGATGACCGCCCTCCTGTCAAATATGACTTTCTCGCCAAAAAACAGACACAGCAATTTATCAACAAGATGGTAAGCAGATATCACTTCAAGCGCAGTTATATGGTCAAAATAATGAAAAGCGCCAGACTGGATCGGGATACACTTGCACGCTATACCGGGCGATACAAAGCAGGTACGACAGTAGGGACATGGAAGCGCTTCAAGGCACATGTACTTGATGCAGACACCCTTCGCAAAGCTAAGCAATTCAAGAAGAAGCACCATAAGATACTCGCCAAAGCTTCCAGAGAGTATGATGTGCCACCTGAATACATCATTGGTTTTCTTGCTGTAGAGAGCAGGCTGGGAACCTATACAGGAGACTATCGTACACTCGATGCGCTCAGCACCCTCGCCTTTCACAAGAACCGTATGCAGAAATTTTTCCGAAAGGAGTTGGAGCATTTCTTTCTGATGTGCAGAGAACAGGGATATGACCCCAGAAAAGTCAAAAGCTCCTTCGCAGGAGCGATCGGCTGTGTCCAGCAGATGCCCTCTGTCTTTCGCCGATATGGGATGGACTACAACAGAGACGGCAAAAAAGACCCCTGGGCGATTGAGGACTGTGTCGGTGTCATTGCGCGCTTTATGCACCAGAATGGCTGGAAAAATGGCAAACAGGTCGCCGCAAGGGCACACTACAAAGGTAAGCGCTTCACCAAACTAAAAACGGGATACAAACACCGCTATACCCTCGCTACACTCAAAAAATATGGTGTTTCACCCAAAACAACGTTCAACGAACCCAAAGCATCCCTGATCAAACTGCACGACAGCAATTACGACGAACTCTGGCTGGGAGCCAAAAATTTCAGAGTCCTCACGCGCTACAATGCCAGCTCAAACTATGGGATGGCTATTTTCAAGATTGCGGAATCGGTTCGGTAGTACCGGGATTGCCGACAGGAATACTATTTGTATGTTTAATAATCGCCTGATAGACCTCTTCCAGGCGATTTTGATCTTGCGGTATCATGATCTCATAGATTGGAATATTTCGGGTAAAGTCAATCCACGCTTCAAGGTGCTCCTCTTTGGCTATGGGGAATTTGATATCCCTGCACATCTCCACGACAGAAAATTTCTCAATACCTCTGGTTTTTCTGATACTAATATCACTATTACTGTCTACCTGTACCAGTCTGTAAATTCTGCCGATAGGCATCGATTGCCTTGAGAAGTTCTCTACGGGGCTGCCCAGGTCCTCTATTTTTCTGTAATTTCTGATATAGGGATAAGAGGGTACGGCATAGTACTGTTTTCCTTTTTTGTATACGCCAAGCGTGTCATCGGACAAGAGTCTATGACCTTGTTGTAGAAAATAGTGTGTCAAAGTAGATTTTCCGCCAAAAGAGGGGGCAGCGAAAAAACAGGCTTTTCCATCCAGCTCCACTCCGCCGACATGGAGCATTTGGTATTTCTCCTCCAGCAGATAATAGACCGGCAGAAATGTATGCAAAAGCCAATATTGGATCAATCTGCTATTCGCATCTTTCAGCGTTTTGTACCGGATCGTATTTGTACCCTTTTCCCATCTAAAGATAATGACCCCTTCAATGGTAAAAGTATAATACTCAGAGGATCGGGCAATACACCTGTTGCTTTGGAGATAGACTTTCCGTCCCTGATTGGAGTGAAAGGATATTCTGCTTCCCCAAAATGGAAAGGTCATCAGCAGTCTAGACTTTTTAAATTTGACAGTTTGCAGTGTTTCGCATCTTTGCAAATTGAGGTCAAAATCAAAATCATGTGTAATATCGGTCAAATACAATTTGATACTCTCTTGCAAGAATCACTAAAAACGATTCCGGTAATATAGATTGATCTTTTTTATATTGCCATCTTCAAAGTCAAAAGCTAAACCAAAAATATATAGCTTTTCAAAAGAGATATCGGACGCTTGAAATTGAGAAAAGTATGGCAAAAAGTATAAATAGTCCTTCTCATTGTATATAAGATCGATTCTATCAGATACTATCTTTCTTTCTTGGTTCAGTCTCAGTACATGAAAATGTGATCTTTCATGCATGCCCAAAAGATCGATACCTATCTTATCGATATAATTTTTACATCTCCTCAACAATTTTTCAGATCGTACCATCATATAGACTTTAAAAGATTTGATCTCTCCATTATAAAAATCTACACCGACTCCATAGAGTCTGTCCCCACTCTCTACATTTATATCAATATCAAAATAATGCAAAAGATAGCGGCTGTATTGATCCGAAGGAGCAACATAGAAACTCTCCCTAAATACTCCATCTCCAACAGCTTTGCTGTAAGCTATCTTACTGATTCTTCTTTTTCTTGCCAAATTGTCTATTGTCGATAAAAAAGATTTATTCAACACCTGCGTATCCAGGAAGCGCAATTCATCTTCGTACTCATCATAAGGCAGATAATCACAATGATAGACAAAACGATCAGCAAAAGAGTAATCGGACCCATAATCAATATTTTTTATAAAATAGAGATATCTATCTGCGTAAGCTAGATCTGAATAATCCACATATCTCCTAAAGCTTTCATACGTACTCTTCATCATCTGACTATCTGTTTTGTACAGCTCATCTCGTCCTATTTGCCTGAACTTATATGAAGTACGATATTCTCGTTCAACCTGGTTTTCCTTTCGCAAACCCAATCCATCACATACTTTGGTATCAATACATTTAATACAAGACAAAAGAAGAGTTGAACCATATTGATTGACCGGTAGATTTTTACAGTAGCAGTCACTGCTCTCCTCTATCATTTCAGGAATCAGTTCAGTGAATAGCTGAGGGCCAAATATGGACATTTTAATACAGGAAGGAACGCCCCATATTCCTATCCTTTTTCCTTTATGATAAAAATCAAGCGTGACATCTCTCAAAAAAAACAGTCTATCCAATAATATCTCATTTTTGTTGACTGAAAAAACAATACCGCGACAGTGTGTATGGTCTAAACATTTTTGAATCACGTTTTGAAGATTTTTTCTATTTTTTGCAGAGAGTTCAAAAAGAAGATAGAACGCCTTGTCTTTTTTTAAAATTTTTTTAAGTTGTTGATTGTTGATATAAACATCAAGATATCTATTTATCTTCTTTTTTGCCATATTTTCTAACAAATTAATCTCGAACGCTTATCGATCAAAGAGACTGTTATCAAACGCTCTATCGTCAAAACTACCTCTTCCAGAGCCGCGATTGGCACTATTGGTGTTTTGCGATCGGCCATAATTAGCTTGATAGGTACCAGCATCACTGCCGGTTCCGGATGATCCAAGCGTATTGTTGACCATATCACCTATCGGTATCAATTTTGGTGTTGTATATTGCTTTTTTTCCACTTCATTCACACCTTAACTATTTTTCATACTCTATATATATTATATCACACTTATCAAATAAGAAAAAAGTATGCAAATGCCTCATGCCTCCCTCTTCACAAACTTTCTATAGTACATTCCCGGGCTATGGTGAAAAGCCAGCGACTGGAAGAAGAGTTGCGATTTCAACTCTTTGCCAATCTCTTCGTAGACTCTTTTGTCATACTCTGTCAAAATGGATTGATCCGATGGTTTTTTGTTTTCCCTGAGCAGCTTCAGTATAACGGCGGCTGCTATTTTCCCACTATGCAGTGCGAAACGGATTCCTTCGCCACGTACAGGATCGACCAATGCAGCAGCATCTCCTGTCAGCAGGACCCTTTTTGTCGATAAGCGCCGGGTTCCCTGAAAGACAGGTATGGGGTAACCCGAAATTTGAATGTTCTTTATGCAATTTTCGGGAATAGATCTCTTGATGAATCTATTTATTTCGGCTCTGATATCAAGCGGCTTTCCCCAAGTACCCACACCGCAACTGAATCGATTTTTCTCTTTCGGAAAAATCCATCCATAGCCATAGGGCAGACAAAAATAGTTGATATGCAATCTATCGGAATGGGTGTCATAATATTGCTCATCTGTAATAATCTCTGCGTCGATCGAAGTTGCAAACTTTCTTTTTTTCATCAAGCCTACACAGGAAGCCGTCTTGCCCAGAGCACCATCCGCCCCTATGAGATATCGGGCACTGTATTTACCCCCACTCTCCAATGCCACACGGACTTCATCCTCCTTCTCATCTACTGAAACGACTCGACTGTTATCAAGCAGTTCAACCTTCCCAGAGCCCTCTACTGCAGCCTGCTTGAGAAGATAATAATCGAATTCGCTGCGATCGATCATTATCGGTGCTTCCGACTCCAAAAACCTTTCCATAACCCTGTCTTCATAATTATAATAGGACTCGAGAAATCCCGTCCTATTTTTCACTACTTTCGATATGTCTACCCTGATCAACTCCGAAACGGATGGGGGCATAGCACCACCGCAGGGTTTTTTACGAGGCAGTGACTCTTTTTCGATGACAAGTATATGCAAATCAGATCTGGAAAGCTCCAGTGCAGCATTGGCTCCTGCCGGCCCCGATCCAATGATAATCACATCATATTTCATCGCTACTTTTTTTCCTTTTTGAGAGCTCAAAAGAATCAGGATTCCCAGCCAAAATTGTACTGATACCAATACTCCAAATTGACAATAGTCCATAAAGAAAGAAGATTACCGGACTCCTTATGATCAAAAGAGTACAGTAAGTCATCTACTTTTTTTCTTGAGATAATCTCCAAAGAGACCAGCTGTGATTCTTTCAGCAGCGTTTTCAAATCCAAAGCCTCAAGTTGTGCCGTCAGTACTTCGGAAAACTCTGATTTGTCGCCCCTTGATCGTATCTCTTCAGGCAATATCTCTTTCATGGCATAGCGCAATAAGACTTTTATCCATCCTTGAGAGTATTTATACTCCGGTGGAAGAGAGAGGACAAACTCAATCAGCTCTTTGTCATAAAAGGGATGCCTGAACTCTATGCCATAGTATTTTTCAGCTGCATGAAAAATGTTTCCATCACGCAGCATTGATTCCGATGCGGAGATCAATATCCCGATATCACTTTTTTGCGCAGAGGGATTGAATCGCTCCAGCTGAAACAAATCATCAATATACTGATTCCCGGATGTCTCACGGGAGCGCAAAAGGCGTAATATTTTTTTGATAGGGTACTTTTGTTGTTGCGTCAGAGAAAAAGGCATAAAGCATTTTGCAGACAATTGAACCGGGCTGTGAGGTAGATATGGTATCTCTCGCAATAGTTTGGAAAACTCATATCTCCTCAAAAGATCTCTCAAAGTATGACAGTTGCCGGTAAGGAGGTGATCTCCGCCCTGGCCGGTAATAACGACCTTCTTGTTGTCTCGATGCATCTTCTCCAGCATAGGAAGATACATCGTAAATGTTGTCATGATGGGCCAATGGGGACTAAAGTTGTAGTTCAATTCAAAATTATATTTCTGATCGTAATCAATTTCGTGTGCATCTATTTTCGATGTATGAAAGCGGTACTTCTCTTCGATACTTTTGACATAATAATACTCGTCACACTGCATATCGCCGAAACACATGGAGTAGCTCTCTATCGACTTCTCCGGATATTTGGCTTTGAGTAGCGAGACGACAGAAGAAGAATCGAGTCCGCCACTCAATTCGCATGCTGTCTCTTCATCGTTTCCGATTCTTTCCATAATTGCTTTTTCAAAAAGAGTATTGAATTTTTCTGCAGCTTCCTTGAGTGAGATGGAATAGTCTATACTTATATTTTCAGGATGCCAATAACGTACCGGAATCGAATCGTTTCCATTGATTTTAAGATAATGACCGGGAGGTATGCGCCGGATATCCTCATACATCGTCTCCCCATAATTGATAGCACCACGCTGCAACAGCACTCTCATAGCGTGAATATTCGGTCTCTTTTTTATACCGGAGAGTCGGAACAGTTCATCTATGTCATCCGAAAAAAAGTATTCTTTTCCAGTGTGAACATAATAGAGTGCCTTGATACCGAGCGGATCACGGGCTGCTAACCATTCATCTCTATTTTTATCATAAAGCGCAAAGGCAAAATCTCCATTGATCTTCTCAAGCAGAGCTTCCCCCCAGACCTGATATCCTTTCAGCACAATATCTTTGTCAGGGAGCGTTTCAGCAAGCTGAAGCTCTGCACAAAGTGCCTGACGGTTATAGAGTGAAATATTAGCATAACGAAATATCATAACGGCAGTGTATTCATTCGGAGGAGGAGCTATCTCCCCCGCGCCATTGAAGAGAGGTCGACCATAAAGTCATCGCACATCAACCGGTCTCCTGACATCAGGCCAATCGTGATGAAATCTCCATAATAGATCTCTACATTGCATTGTGACAAAGCCCGCTTGACGATCATTTTTCCGATATACTTTTTATTCTTTTTCAGTGAACTGTCATAGCCGAGATTGATCCTGTCGATATAGTGTTGTGCATCGATACAGGAGACACCTTCACCCTGTCCTTTTGACGGTTTGAGGTACTTCACCTGATACTCCCCCAGCCGAAAAAAGCACTCACCTTTTGGCTCTGGCACAGATGATTCCTGCTCAGGCTGAGGCTGACTCTCCACTGCCGGTTCAGCTCTCTTGCGAGATGGGCAGGGGGCGACATAAAGCATCTTTCCTTTCTGCTCATAGCAGGTACCATCATCCATTTCGACAATTTCGGCAAATGCGAACAGTGTGATACATAGAAACAGAAAGTACTTCAAAAAATGCTCCGATATTCAATATTTCTATGTATTCTATACTCTCCTATGTAATACCCTCCTAAAGAGAGGCAAAATCATATATTTTTTCAGTCCGATATACTATACTACGGCTAAATAAAGATAAAAAGGATTCATTCATGCCGCACTTCTTAAGGACATCACTTTTTCTATCGTTTTTTGCAAGTACCGTCTATGCTTCTACTCCTGTTGCACACACTATCACCGTAGCCGGTACGGCAGATTTGCAGGGGATGATGGAGCCTTCGATACAAAAGATCGATCTCAATTTCGATGGCAAAAAAGAGGAGATGGAGATGGGCGGTATCGCCCGTATCGCTACGATCTTCAAAAAGCTCAAAGCCGAGAATCCTGCCACCGTGACTGTCTCGACCGGTGATGATTTGATGAACCGTTTTTTTCATACCTACAAGGGCAAGGCGATTATGGGGCTGATATCGGATGCGGGTTATGATATCGTCGTCTTCGGCAATCACGAATTCGACAAAGGGAGCGATGTACTCGCCGAGGCGCTCGAGGGCACGAAATTTGACGTACTCTGCAGTGACCTGGATGTCAGCCACTCCGCCTTGAAGGGCAAGTGCAAACCCTGGCTCATCAAAGAGCTCGATGGTGTCAAGGTCGGCTTCTTCTCTCTGATCACCGAAGACCTGCCCGTCGTCTCGGCTGAACGGAATGTCACGACGATCTCGGACAATGTCACGATCGCCAAAGAGAAGATCGCTACCCTCAAGGAGAACGGCGCCGAGCTGATCGTCGCATTGACACACATCGGCTACAAAGAGGATCGCAAGCTCGCCAAGCAGGTCAAAGGTATCGATCTGATCTTTGGTGGGCATTCGCACCACTATGTCAAGAAGATGGGCCACATCAACGGTACGGCTATCGTCAACGGTGGCGAGATGGGCAGCCAGATCATCAAGGTCGATATCCCTCTGAATAGCGATCGAAAAGTTCAGCGCAAGGATATCACGATGACAAAGATCCCAGTCACCGACAAAACCGAGGCGGACAAAGCGATCGAAGCCAAAGTCGCTGCCTATGTCGAAAAGTTTCCGGCGGCGATCGTTCTGGGCAGGACGGAGGCTGAGTGGGATATGCACTCGGCTGTGACACGCAAACAGGAGTCACCCGTCGCTGAGATGATCAACGATATGATGCGCAAGCAGTTCAAAGTCGATATCGTCCTCAACAACGGCGGTGCCTTCCGCGGCAACAAGATCTATAAACCGGGCCCCGTCACCGATACGATGCTCAAAGAGATCGATGAGTTCAGACAATATGCCTACACCCTCAAACTGAAGGGAAAATATCTCAAAGATATTCTGGAGTGGAGTGCAGCCAGCTATGGACAGGGTGGCTTCCTGCAACCCTCCGGTATCCGATACCGTATCACGCTATCCAAACAGCCGATGGTCAAAAAGGGCGAAGAGATCATCAAAAAGGGTGAGAGAGTGGACAAAATCCAAGTCTTGATCGATGGCAAATGGCAGGCAGTCGATCCGGAACGTGAGTATAAAGTGCTCAGCAACTCGTTTATGGTACAGGATGGTGGAGACGGCTATTTCTGGTTCAAAAAGTATGGCAGCGATATCCAAAACACCTTCTCTACCTTCTACTCCATCATGGCGGACTATCTCTTCAAAGAGAAGGTGCTGACACCGGGCAAACCGGATGGACGGATTGAGGTCATTCACTGAAAAAGAGTTTTTTCAGTGACTTGGTGTCGTGTCAATATGCTCAAACAGTGACTTGATGTCCTGTTTTTTCTTTGGTAGTGGGAGCTCTTTCCTCTTTTCCTGTTTTTTCTTTTTCGGAAGAGGCTCTCTTCTGCTCTCCTGCTTTTTCTTTGTCTGATTTCTCTCCTGTGACTTGATACTGACAGGTTTTTTGACACTCACTTCCTTCTTTCTGGGTGCCACCAGTGCTTTTTTCTCTCTCTTTGCCGGCGCTACAGTTTTCTTTTTTTCTTTCTCTTTTTTCTTTTCGTTACGTTGACTACAGTAGATTTTAAAGGCTTTGACATTCTTGATATGCTGCTTATAGGTCTCTGCAAAGTTGTGCTTCCCTTTTTCGTTCAGTACAAAAAAGAGATAGCCACTCTCCTGGGGTGAAGCTGCCGCACGGAGCGCCTCTATCGAGACACTGCCCAACGGGGCCGGGACGAGACCTTTGTATTTGTAGGTATTATATCTGCTTTTGTCACTTCTGATACGTTCGGGTGTGACAATGGTGCGAGAGTATTTGCCATAGTTGAGTGTACCGTCCATCTGCAGTCTCATGCCCTTTTTGAGACGGTTGTAGATGACGGAAGAGATACGGGCCATCTCATCGGGGTCGTTGCTCTCTTTTTGTATGATCGATGCGACGATCAGTGCTTCTTTCAGCTGTTCGGCAGTGAAGCTGAATCCATAATATTCGCGTGCAAAACGGTCCAGCGCCCTGTCGGATTGCTTGAGAAGTGAGCGGATCACCGTCTCCTCATCGGCCGAACGCGGGAAGGAATACCTTCCGGCCAGGATATTTCCCTCTTCGAAACGTGCCAACTTGGTGTAGTTTCCATCCAGCATCGTCTCGTCCAGCATCAAGTCTCTGGAGAGACGGTGAAATATTTCTCGCTTCGTCTCGCCGGCGAAAATTTTGATACTCAGTGTTCTGACTCGTTTTTTGTGAAGATTTTTGAAGAAAAAGTAGCGCCCCACTTCATTGCCGCAAACTCTATACCACCCCTCTTCGGGCAGATGTACGAATCTCAACACCAGATGATCGATACTGTTCAACTCATAGCCGTTCTCCTGCAGACTCTCTGCGACTGCATTGACGGATGAAGAGGGGATATAGAAGACGGGCTTGCCTTTTGAGAGGGGAGTTTCATTGTACATGATCAGCAGAAAGAGGATTATTGCAAACACAACTGCTGCAATGATCTTGAAACGTCGTGATGTGGGGTGACGTTCAAGCGGTTCGATAAACATTCTTCTCAGTGTTCCAATGCGCTCTCTGGAAGACTATTCCATTGTTTCAAACATGCCATTGCATTCCGATACACGATTCACTGCTCCGATTCGATCTGATATTGCAGCATATATCCGGGCTGCAACATTTGTCGTTTCATTCTATATCCAGAAGTTCTTTGGGGGCGACGATGATGCCGTCATGGTCAGCGACAAGATATTCGCCATTTTTGAAAGTCACACCACCAAATTCAAGCACGATATCACGCTCTGCCGGCTTCCTGTCATGACTCTTTCTCGAGCAGGTACCCAGTGCCCAGAGTCCTACTGGAATGGTTCGGGTGATTTTGGTGTCGCGCACGTAGCCATTGATGAGGATTCCGGCCCAGCCATTATCTCTGGCGAACTTCATCAGGTTCTCACCCACCACAGCATAGAAGGCACCATCGACATCCACAACGGCGATACGCCCCTCCCCCGGCTCTTTGAGCATAGAGATAAGGTCGGAGTTCTCTTCATCGAGTTTGATCGTCACGATGGGGCCATGGCACGTTTCGACACCGCCGTAGGATTTGTAGTCGTGAGAAAGCACCTGTACTTCATCACGATGTTCGTCACAGATATCCGCTGTAATCAATTGCATTCATTTTCCCCTATTATCATATTCAATAGAGAAGATTATACTCAAATAAATTTATGGGCACTTGTCTGTCGTCAAGTTGAGATACATATTATTTGTCTTCACTCTCTTTATCTTTCTTGCACTCCCCTATTCGCTTGCCTGTCGCATTGATCTTCATTGTCATTGTTCCCATATTGGGGACCTCCATCGTGGTAGTGATGGTGCCTTCGAATGTCTCGCCGTGGTAAGTGACGGAACCTTCGGAGTGCATATTGTTCTTGCACTCCATCTTCCAACTGACGGTATCGCCATCGATCTTCTGGTCGATTACCTTGCAGTACTTATTGATCTTTTCATCGGTTTTGGGGATGATCCTGGTCTTGTCTATGCACTGTGTTATTTTGGTATCGGGGATCTTGACGGGAAGTCCACTCATCTCGATATGGTTGCTGATCTCCCAAAGCCCCTCGGCGACATTGATATCTGCCTGTGCAGTCGTGAAGCTACCCAGGACTGCTATAGCGGCCCATTGTATCATTCTTTTTCTCATCATAATGGCTATCCTTTTATCATATTTTTTGATATTATAGCAAAAAATTATTTTCTTTGGAAGCTCCTGAGTATCAGCCAAATCACGATCGCTTCTGTTGCGAGCAGCAGATAATGCAGAGTATATACCTTATCCTGATTGCTTTCGATACCCTGCAGGGCCACTGCCTTGTAGAAGAGATAGGAGGCAATCATCCCGGCGAGATAGCCAAGCTGCTTGGCAGTATCGAGGCGGGTAAGCAGCGTATCCGAGGGGAGCAGCAGTGTCTCGGCCCTGACCAGATAGCTGCCAAACACAAAGGTCACCTGATATCCGATATAGACAAGCAGAGCAGTCTGGTAGGTATAGGGATAGAGGAGAAACCAGGCAATCGCAGCGAAAAGAATCATCTCCACAAAGAGTGAAATCCGAAAAAACCAGTCTGTCGTCATAATGCGATGGTAAAGACGCGCCACGATCAGCATCGCTACTGCCAGCGCCACGCCTCCTATAGAGTAGATGGAGGGATCAAGCGGTGCATAGATCGTGAAGATGGCACCGACGCTTAGCCCCAGAAAGAAAGAGTTGACAAATTTATAGCGGATGAACCAGTCCGGCAGGAGCCGGAGATCTTTGCTTCTTCTCATCGGTTTTTCACGGCTTGACAGCGACAGCCGTATCCATCTTGTCGAGATAGTGCTTGAAATGGACGGTAGTGACAGCAGTCTTGGCAAGAGGATTGTGCCCTTCGGCAGCACCCCAGACAGCATGGATGATATAGGGATTTCCCCGATAACTGCCCAGATAGAGCATAATATGTCCAGGCAGATGCAGCAGGGTACTTCCCGGCTCACCTTTTCGGATCAGTTCACTGACACGTTTTTGGGTACTCCCCTCGAAGGTGATGAGCACCCTGCCCGCCTTCTCCTGATCGCCCGAATTGCGAGGCAGAAGGATACCCGTCACGGCGTAGACCTGCTGGATAAACTTGGAACAATCCTGCTCCCCAAACATCCCACCCCAGCCATAGGGTGCATTGAGAAATTTGAATGCCTGAGTGATGATCGTGCGCGGTGTATAGGGGAGATATCCCAGATGTGCATCGGAAGATTTCATCGTAGCGGTGAAAAATTTCGCCCTTCCATCTCTGTCTCGTTGGGGTATCTGTACCAGTATCTCCTCTCCCCTCTTCCCGACATAGGGCAACCGTACACCCATACGCACGAAATCCCTATAGCGGCCATCGACAAAGAGCGCATTCTTCGGATTGGTCGTCACGACAAAATGTCTGGACCGGGCAAAGCGCTGCATCTCTTCTCTGCTCGCAAAGGCGATATCCTCCGCTGCGATCCAGCCATAGCTACTTGGTGAGAGGGCAAAGTACCACTTGCCGTCGCTGCTGCTATGGAGTACTGCCAGCGGTGTACCGATATCCAGTGCGGCATTCTGGTTACGGTCGAAGTAGCGTTGTTCCGGTTTTTTGAGCAGTGTCAGTTTCGATGGGGAGAGACGATGATGGGCATAGTGTACGACCAGAGCATAGCGGGTGGCAATGCTTTTTGGGATCGTCTCATAATTGGAGTTTTTCCAGAGCTCGGACATCAGGTTTTCATCGATCTGTTTTCCATCTTCATAATAGAATGACCGGATAGCCAGGAAGGCGAACTGCCTGGCCAGCTTGTCGCCGACCCAATCACCCGAATAGGTCGTATTGAAATCCTCGGGGAGATAGGTGAGCCCTTTGAGGTGTGCCGTTTGTGCATTGAACTGTTCGATCTGTTTGGCATTGAGGATCAGCCGGTCGGGATTTTCGATCCTGTCGATCCAAAATTCCGGTAGCGTGATGTGCCTGAAATCACGGGTATAGTCGAGCTGCGGCAAATCACTGTTTTTATCCGCATAGAGTCTGGAGGAGACAGTCCAGGCAGCGGCGGTTTGGGATGATGCGACGCAAAGAGAGCCAAATAGCCATCCCGCCACACCAAAAAATGTAAATACGATTTTATAGATAGTTTTTTTCATACGATATTATAGCGCAACCATCAAAACCGATACGTCACCTTCGCATAAAATGAGCGTCCCTCGGTCGCATAACCGTAGACTGTCTCGTAATCCCTGTCGAAGATATTTTTCGCATTGAGATAGAGTTTGAAATCTTTGGCGATGGTCATATCGAAGTTGGCGTTCCAGACGGTATAGTTACCGGTTTGCTCGGAGCTGACATCGACACGGTCACCGACATATTGGCCCGTGACGTTGAAGTGAAGGTCACTGGCCGTGAAGTAGTCGGCTGAGATATTGGCGACATCTTTGGCACGATTGGAGAGTGCGGTGGTGTCATAGGATTCGTAGCTGATGAGATGGGTCCAGTTGACACCAAGCACCACTCCCAGATCGACAAAACGGTATTTGCTGCTCACTTCGATACCGTTGTACTTCTCTCTACCGCCAACATTGTAGTAGCCGAATCGCTCCATATCATAGTCGATCGGATTATCAACTTTCGTATCGAAATAGGTGATCGCGATCCACTCTTTATAATTGGCAGAGATATCGAACCCTTTGGTATAGCTGGGCTCGAGCAGTGTGCCTGGTGCCGTATTGGCAAGCTGATAGGCACTGGGTGAAACATAGGCAGTATAGTAGTTGGCACGGGTCGTGAAACCTTCGAGGAATCGGTGATTGTGCTTCAGTCCGATTTTGTACGTCGTCTCATTGTCGAAGAGATCGTAATAGTCGTAGCGCAGATTGGTCTCGAGCAGTGTATCCTCATCGAAGTGGTAAGTGTTGGAGAGGAAGGCGGCACGGTTCTGGTATTCGGACCGGGAGGGTGGCGAGGGGAAAGCGGAGATGTAGTGGTTCGACCCGTCGATATTTTTGGTTTCCAGCCCCAGAACCGCTTTGCCGTTCTCATAGCGATAACTGTTGATCGAAGAGAGTTCGTCGATCGTAGAGCGGTACTGGTTCTGCGCCTCTCCGTAACTGTTGGTATAGTAGTCCCTGTCGAAGGTCCCCCTGCTTACCCTGTTGACACTTTCAAAGTTCTCGCTGCTGTAACGATATCTCAGGTAATAGTTTT
>JAOZOG010000157.1 GCA_029933395.1 Sulfurovaceae bacterium
ATGTTTGGCATTATGTACTATTTGTGATACCATAAAAAGATGAAACAAAAACTTGCTCCCGAATTCACTCCCGTTGTCGATGCCATCGAGGTACATTTGATCGGAAAACGCAAAGCGATTACTTTGACACTGGCTGCCTATTTCGCCGGAGGCCACGTGCTGCTGGAGGATATTCCCGGAGTAGGCAAGACGACACTGGCCAAATCGTTCTCGCAGGTATTGGGGCTTGATTTTGGCCGTATCCAGTTTACCAGTGATCTGCTTCCATCCGATATACTGGGAGTGAGTTACTATAGCCAGAAAGAGAGTCTCTTCGTCCTCAAGAAAGGGCCGGTCTTTACACAGTTTCTGCTCGCCGATGAGATCAACCGTTCGATGCCCAAGACGCAGTCGGCACTGCTCGAGGCAATGGAGGAGCATTCAGTGACGATCGACGGCACGTCACATCCGCTGCCTGAGCCTTTTTTTGTCATCGCGACGCAGAATCCTCACGAAGAGGTTGGGACTTTTCCGCTGCCCCATTCCCAGCTCGATCGTTTCCTCTGCTCTTTTGGGATTGGTTATCCTGACAGAGAATCCGAGCGTTTGGTATTGTCGGGAGAGAGAGGGGAAGCGTCTTTCGGTAGCGTCCTGTTGGGGGGTCAACGAATCGAAGCGTTGATGGATCAGGTGCGATCGGTGAGAATGAGTGACGCGATGCTGGATTATCTGCAGGATGTGATCGCTTTTACCCGTGAGAGCGGCCTTTTCGATTATGGCCTCTCGACGCGCGGGGCCTTGGCCCTGACAGCGATGCTCAAATCCTGGGCGATGCTGCACGGACGTGATTATGCTGTGCCTGACGATCTGCAGGCTGTGGTTGCGTCTGTCTGCTCGCACCGACTGCGTTTTCGTGAGGGGGTGACGAATGCCGGACGGATCGAAGATGCACTTCTTTCGCACACTCGCCCGGACGCGTAAGCGGGTCAGGCAGCGGGCGACACGCTTCAGCCTGCTGGTCGTTGTCCTGCTTTTTGGGCTTTTTCTCGAAGCCTATATGCACAATTTCAACCTTGTCTATATCACACTTTTTTTCATCTTCGCTACGGCATTCAGTGCGGGTGCTTTCGGACTGCTCAATATCGGGCGTCTCGAGGTGACATTCGATCACTGTGAGCGGCTTTTTGCCGGCTTGGAGGGGCGCTGCTTCTTTCGTATCGTCAATCCTGCCGATACGACAGCATGGGCGATCCGTCTGCACTGTGACGAGAGAGTGGTGGAAGTGGGCAGGATCGATGCGCACCGAACAGTGCGGGCTGCGTTAAACATCACACCGCAGAAGAGAGGGCAGTTACGTTGTGCCTCCTGCAGCCTACAGAGTCTTTTCCCGCTTTCGACCGTGCGTTTTGTGCTTGCATTCGACCGCTGTCTCGATACACTTGTCTATCCGAAGCCTGAGGGTGAAGCGCTGCAGGCATTTTTGATGCGTCAGAAGAGTGCATTCGGTGATGAGAAGGATTTTGACGGATTGCGCTCCTACAGTGGTGCAGAGAGCCTTTCGCGTATTCATTGGCCTTCGGTTGCCAAGGGGGAACCGGCAGTCAAGTCTTTCGAGTACGAAGGGAGGATGGAGAAGCTGGAGTTCGATTTTTATCGGGCAGGCGAAAACGACGAAGCCCGTCTTTCGCAGCTCTGTCTCTGGGTGCTCGAGTGTGAGCGGCTGGGAGAACCGTTTGCTATCCGGATGCCTCAGAAGAGGCTCTACTCTGAGAGGGAGGGGATCGATGCGATTCTTGAAACGCTTGCACTCTACTGAGCCGACGGCTCTGCGAATGCTCGATCTGGCCTATCTAGTCATTCTGCTGCCGCTTCTCCTAATCATCAAGCTGCCGATGCTGCTCTATACGCTGCTGGTTTTCGCTCTGCTGTTTATGGGCAAAAAGCCGACGATGGCAACACAGGTGACAGTGGCACTGGTCGGACTCGTTGCCATCTATCTTTCACTCTACGGTGCATTCAATTTCACCGGCCTCTCCCGACTCAGTCTCTTCGTAGAGCTGCTGGTCTACCTTTTGATCCTGGCCGTGACACTCCAGCGACTGACACGCCAGATCAACTTCTATCTAATTGTCTCGCCCATTCTGCTGATGGCACTCTCACTCTTCTTCTTTCATTCGATCACGATGCTGCTCTATGTGGTGTTCGAGATTTTTATCTTGCTTTGGCTGATTCTTGCCTGGCGGATGCAGGGGAGTTTCCGGGAGACGCTGCGGATGGCAGCGCTCTATTTTGTTGCATCACTTCCCTGGGTAATCCTGCTCTTTATCTTTTTCCCCCGGATCTCCTTTGAGCATGCCTCTTATGGGTTTCGCGGGGATACGGTACGCCGTATGGGACACGACGGCACGATGTATCTGGACAACAAAGCCCTGTTGGTGCCCTCCAACCGTATTGTGATGGAAGTAGGGTTTGAAGGCAAGAAGATACCGCCGGACAGTGCACTCTATTTTCGGGGCAGTGTACTCTATACAGATAAAAAAAATCACTGGGAGCCGCTGCCGGAAAAAGTCCTCAAGGGGCACAAGCCCGACTATCAGACCGTCAATGATTTCATCGTCTACAAGGTAACACTCTATCCGACCCAAAAGCGCTGGCTCTACCTCCTCGACCTGCCATTCGAAGCCCCTGAAGGTGCCTCGATCGATGCCGACTTTGTCACGACACTCAAGAAGAAGATCGAAGAGCCTCAGCACTATGAGGCGACCTCGGTACTGAAGTATCGATATGGTAAAAAGCTCCTTCCGGAAGTGCGTGAAGCAGCAACCCGCTTCGATCCCTCGAGAAACCCCAGAAGCTATGCATTGGCCCAGACGATTGCGGAGCACTATCCCGATATCTCAAAGCGTGCCGATGCCGTTACCGCATTCTTTCGAGAGCAAAATCTTACCTATTCACTGCGTCCGGAACCGTTGGATCTGAACCACACGACAGACAGTTTTCTGCTTGATAAGCGTACCGGCTACTGTGTCCACTTCGCTGCCGCATTCGTGACTTTTGCGAGGATGGCAGGTATCCCGGCGCGTGTCGTGACAGGATACAAGGGTGATGCAGTCAACAGTGTCGAGAATTATCTGATCGTCAAAGAGCGGGATGCTCACGCCTGGGCGGAGATCCTGGTCGATGGCAGCTGGAGGCGGATAGAGACGACAGCATTCGCCAAAACGATCGCTGAGGATACCCGCAGGTTGTTGCTTGGCGACAGTAGAGGAAGCAAAGAGCGTACCTTTCTGGAGAAAGTCGACCTCTACCTGATGTACGCCAAATACCAGGTCGAAACCTGGATTCTCCACTACAGCCACTTTCGCCAGATGCAGCTCCTTGACGAGATCAAAAAGAGCCCCACCTTTTTACTGAAATTTTTGGCTGTACTGCTTGCTGTCATCCTTCTAAGTATCGCTGTAGTACTCTACTTGCGTCGTCCACCCTGCAGCGACAGGGTGCTCTGTATGATGCGGCCAATGATCGAAGCACTACGCAAAAAAGGGTGTGTGAGGAGAGAGGGGGAGACGATGCACGCATTTCTCACTCGCTGCCACGGAGAGCTATCATCATCGTGCGGGATCGAGATGATCGACCGATTGTATGAATCTATCCGTTATGGAGGCGAGATATCCGAGAAGAGGGGAAAAGAACTTCGAGAGGCGATCAGACGATGTGTGAGGGAGATAAAGTGACAGCGGGACAATAAAGGAAGATAATAGTTGCTTATTCCCTCAGCTCTCCCGCCAGTCGTCCGCTGGCAAATGACCACTGCAGGTTGTAGCCGCCACAGGGGCCATCAAGGTTCATCACTTCGCCGCAGAAGTAGAGCCCTCGTATCTTGCGGCTCTGCATCGTATTGGGATCGATCTCTTTGAGGGGGATACCGCCCCGGGTGATCATCGCATTGGCAAAACCATTATGACCTGTTACGGTGAGAGGTGTCCAGGCGAGAAGCCCGATCAATCTATCTCTGGTAATACCCGGCAGTTTCCTGAACCCGCTTGTGACATTCGCTTCGGTCATTTCGCAGAGGACACGTGCAAGGGATTCGGGGAGGAGAGTTTGCAGGAGCTCCAGTGTGTTTTGTCGCGGATTTTTTGCAAGGGCTTGATCAAGATGTTCACGTATCTGCTCCTCATTCATCCCTCTGGTGAAATTTGCCCTCAACGGTACTTCATCCATTTTGGCCAGTAGTGGCGTAATCTCCCGTGAGAAGTCGAGGACGACCGGCCCCCGGATGCCATCCCGGGTGAAGATGAGGTCGCCTTTGGCTTTGAGCTTTCGGTGCTTTTTCAGATCGACGACGAGTTGGACTCCGGGGATCGTGTCAGCCCTGCATCGGGAGACCCAACTTTCTTTCGTGTGCAGTGGCATCATGGCCGGATAAAGCTCCGTTACACTATGGCCGGCAGATTTGGCGAGTCTGTAGCCATCCCCTTCGGCACCCAGCATCGGATAGCCTTTTCCTCCGGTAGCGATAATGATGTGTCTTGTCGTATATCGTTCGTACTGTGTCCGGAGGGCGGTGATATGTTCACCGTTATGTTCAATCGCCTCGACTTTTTCTCCGCATCGTACTTCCACGCCGCATCGTCGCATCTCCTCTTCGAGTGCCCGAATGATCGTCGTGGAGCTGTGTGTGACAGGAAAGACTCTGAAACCATCCGGTGCATGACTTTCGACACCGATATTTTTGAAGAATTTCCTCAATGCGTTATGATCAAACGCTTCGAGTGCTGTCATCATAAAACGTCCCTCACGTCCGAAGCTGGCCATAAAGCTTTCGTTGTCGAGGGTATTGGTGAGATTGCAACGGCCGCCACCGGTCGCCTTGAGCTTGGCACCGATGCGGGGGAGTTTTTCGAGAAGAAGGACGCTGTTTCCCTTTTCGGCTGCCCGGATCGCTGCCATCATACCTGCAGCACCGGCACCGATGACGATGAGGTCGTAGATCATAAATTGTATCCTCCGCCGCCCGGTGTCCGTATCCGTATCTTCTCTCCCGCATCGACCTGAAGACTCGCTTTGCCCTCCA
>JAOZOG010000568.1 GCA_029933395.1 Sulfurovaceae bacterium
CGCATTCGCTTCCACTGTTCGCCCTGATCGCTCAACAGATACACCACCGCAACCGTATTGAGTATTGTAGCGGCCCCGATGAATACCGTAGCCAGTTCCAGTTCCATATCGTCTCCTTTCTTTGTCCGGAACCAACGCTCACTTGCGCTGGTTCCGTCTTTTCATCCGTTCGTGTCTTTCGTATATCCTCGTGGCCATATCGACCAGGATCACGATCGACATTGCGACGGACAATGCCCTGCGAAACCACATGGCGTCCTCCTTGTGGTTCCCTCCCCCTTGTGGACTTACATCTAATCGAATGCCACATATGCACGCAGGAGCTCAAATCGCCTTATGTTTTTAAGCGATCACCTATCGACCTATATCATCACCTACCCTGCTATGTCCGATAGCCTTATCTGCACCTCCTTTCGTTACGCTCATTCCATTACGCTCATATCACACTGGCCACCTGGCGGCGGAGCGAGATGCCGCCCAACGAATGACAAGGGAAAAGAGCGCGAGAAAAACCGCGAGGTTTGTCTCGCAGAACCAACGCGGCTGGCCATGCCGCACCGTTTCCGCGATATGCACCGCTATTCAGTCTGTGCCGTCGAAGTCTCTTTCGTCGTGAGGACTCGCACCTCCAGCTTCTTCGGTTTCGCCTTTTTTGGCTAAATAATCTTGAACGGATTGCGCACTCCGTTTCGCTATCTTGCGTTTGTCAGTACCTCGTTTCCTTCGCCGTTTCGCCTGTCAGCCGATGACGGTTCTCGCCTTGCGGCTTTCGACGTAACCTTGGACTGCGTCCAGAACCATGGATACGCCAGTCAGCGCCAGTCCCGCGATATACAGACCCGAAGCCACCGCCGTGGTTCCGACTGCAATCGCTATGCCGATACCTGCGACGAGACTGATGCCTCCTGCCGCAAGAGCGGACTGCTTGGCGATTTTGATGCGTTCGATGTTCGCATCTTTCGTTTTGTGATCAAGAATCGCCTTCGCATATTCGTAACTGTTGGCGATATGCTGAAGAGGCGTAACTTTCTCGACGACTACGATATGGGCGTTTTCAGGCGCGTTGCCCTGTTCTGCCCATGTGACCATATCCTGTTGTGTTGCGTAGATTCGCATGATTCACTCCTTGACGATTTTGTAGATTGCTTTGGCGTAGCACGCTACACCTACCACTGTTCCAAGTCCAGCCGCTGGAAGCCCGATGGCTATCGTGCCTCCTGCGACGACACCAGCTCCCATCAGAGAGAGCGTACCGATCGCGGCATAACTCGCCACATCGGTGATCCTG
>JAOZOG010000024.1:0-5248 GCA_029933395.1 Sulfurovaceae bacterium
GTCGCATCAGAAACCAGTCCGATAGGCGGTGTATCCAGTAAGATATAATCATACTTTTGCGATAGTTTTTCGATAATCGACTCGAGAACAATCGACATAATAAGCCCAGTCGGGTTGGATGTCCTTGGTCCGCTTGTGATCACATCCAGGTTGTCGATCTCTGTTTTTTGAATCGCCTCTTCCAGAGAACATTTATCCGCCAGAAGAGAACTCATACCAATTTTACTGTTGTCCAAGCCAAAATGCTGATGCAGAGAAGCCTTTCGCATATCCAAATCAAGTACAATGACCGAATTGTTGCCATTCTTGGCAATCATTCTGCTCAGATGAAAGATAGTGAGAGTCTTCCCCTCTCCCGAGACGGTCGAAGTGATGGAGACAAGCTTCGACTTGCTTTGGGTTTTCAAAAAGGCGAGATTGATCCAGAGTGCCCGTATCGCTTCCCGATAGTAGGGTACAACTTTTTCTGATTTCAAAAGTGGTATCACTCCATAGAGCGGGACGTGTGTCAACTTTTCGATATCTTCGGAAGATTTGATGGAATCATCCAGGAAAATACGCAGAAAAGCCTGCCCTATCCCTAGAGAAAAGCCGATAAATATACCGGCCAAAACTATGAGAAAACGCTTCGGCTTGATGGGGCTTCGAGGCAGTTCGGCTGCATCGATGATACGTGTATTGGAGATGGTCGATGATTTTTCGATTGCCGTTTCCGCTCTTTTTTCGAGCAGGAAAGAGTATATCTTCTCATTGATCATAAAATTTCGGGTCAACTGTCCAAGTTTTTGCTCCTGCTCGGGAAAACTTTTCATTGTCCCCTTTTGCTCTTCGATGACGGCAAGCACTCTTCTTTTACTATTCTTTAACACTCTCAGGTTGCTTTCGAGTGCATTCTTCAACGATCTCTTCAAGGAGATGATCTTTCGCTTGATGACGATGATCTCCGGATGCTTTTCTGTATAATTGACAGAAAGTGTGGCGTAGGTCGCAATCGCATTCTGCAGCTCCTCCAGCAGGGCGTCGATGGTTGGACTTGATTTGCGCGTATAATCCATATTGATATTACTGAGATCACTTTGGGATTTGATATGGTTCAAGATACCCTCCATGATATCGATCTGCATATTGATCTCGTACAGTCTGCTTTCGAGTTCACTCAGCTTGGTGGCCGTCATGCTTGCTTTGCTGCTCAGATCGACGACAATATTGGTTGCCTTGTACTCCTGTAGCTTCTCGGCCGAACCCTTCAGTGCCTTGTCGATCGCTTTGAGTTGCATATCGATAAAAGAGAGCTGTTTTTTGGCACTTTTCGATTTCAGGGCAAGATTCTCATCGATATAGGATTTCGCGACACTGTTGACAATCTCCTGGGCTCTGAGGGGGACCGTATCGGTAAATTTCAGCGCGATGGTACTGCCGGATTTTGATACTTTTGATGTGGATATTCCGGCTCGGACAAAGTTGGTCATTGCATGATTGGGCACAATCGTAAAGGCATAAGTCTGTTTTTTCAGTTTCGAAATTTTTTGGACGGAGAGTGAAAACCACTCTGTCTCTATCTTCTCCGAAAAAGAGTGAAGAGCATCATAGCTTACTTCTCTTTTCTCTTCACCTTGAGATGCAAAGAGCCCCTTCAATCTCTTGACGAGTCTATCTTTGAAGGGTGCTTCGATAACGAGTCTGAATTTGTCCTGGTCTACGGGGACGATTTTGAAGCGTTTTCCATAGAGTTCGGGCACGATAAACTGGTATGTGACGATGAAGGGAGAATCTTTGTAGAGTTCGGTCGTGCGGAGAAATTTTGTGGTATAGTAGCGGGTACCGAGATTTAAAGCCTCCAGTGCTTTTTGAGCGACTATACGACTCTTGAATACGACCAGTTCATCCTCTATTTGGCTCATTTCCGGATACATCTCCATATTGACAAAGCCGCCGTAATTATGTAACTCTTGTGAGATTTTCATCAGACTTTTCGATTGATAGACGGAGGGAGCGAAATAGGCACGTGAGGCTGCGATGATGGTAGCTATGAGGACAATCACAAAAATGGATTTTTTGTAGTGCAGGAGGGCGGTAACTATCTCTTTGATATCAAGCTTCTCGTCTTCTTGATAGGTAAAGTTCGGTATTTGATGGTCCGATTTTCTCATAATGCCCTTCTTGCCTATCATTTGAATCTATTTCATATCAGTTTCTTTTCAAATGATATTTCTGCTTTGGTCTTGCTTTGGCAAAGCAGATTTACTTCACCAAAGGAGAATCACTCCTCGATATAGTTTTTCAGCTTACGCCCCACTTTGGGATGTTTGAGCTTCTTGATCGCGGAAGATTCGATCTGTCGGACGCGTTCTCTGGTAACATTGAGGGCTTTTCCGATCTCTTCGAGGGTACGGTCGCTTTCATCTTCGAGGAGACCAAATCGCATACGCACGACAGCCTTTTCCCGTTCATTGAGCTGGTCGAGGACCTCATCGATCTGATTGTTGAGGTCATCTTTGAGGACGGCATCGGTAGGGCTGAGGGTCGTTTTGTCTTCGATGAAGTCACCGAATCTTCCATCATCTTCATCGCCGACCGGTGTTTCGAGTGAAACAGGTTCTTTGGTGATTTTGATGACATTTTTGACCTTGTCGACAGAGAGGCCCACCTCTTTGGCGATCGTATCGAGATCAGGTTCTTTGCCTGTCTCCTGAAGATGCTTTCGGATGATCTTGTTGATACGGTTGATCGTCTCGATCATATGGATCGGGATACGGATCGTACGTGCCTGGTCTGCGATGGCCCGGGAGATCGCCTGGCGGATCCACCATGTCGCATAGGTGGAGAATTTATACCCCTTCTGATATTCGAACTTGTCGACCGCTTTCATCAGGCCGATATTCCCCTCCTGGATCAGGTCGAGGAAGGGGAGGCCGCGGTTGGTGTAGCGTTTGGCGATAGAGACAACCAGTCTGAGGTTGGATTTGGCCATACGGGTTTTGGCCTTTTCGCTCTGTGCTTTTCCCTGACGGATCTGATTGAGGATCTCCGCAAGTTTGTCGGGATCGAGGTTGAAGCTGTTTTTACTCGCTTCGCGCGTCTCGAAAAGCTTTTTGATTTCGACATAGGTGCTGACCATTGTCGTCTCGGGAACGGCGTTGGAGATATCCTCTTTGTTCATCTTGATGATATTGTCGAGTATCTTCTGGTGGTTTGCCTTGAGGGTATCATTGAAGAGCGGCAGTTTGTATTCAAGCCGTTTGAGCTCTTTGTCGAAAGAGTCATCGCTCTTGAGCGCCGTCTCCATCGCTTTGACGAGTTCATTGATCAGCTTACTGGTCGGCCCGAGGTTGAGCAGGGCTCTTTTGAGCTGCTCTTTGCGGAAGGCCACTCTGAGTCTCTCATGAACGATCTTCAACTCGTCTGCATCACTCTCCTGCAGTTTGTGGAGTTCGTCGCGTGCCTTCATCCACTCTTTTTTATTTTTTTCGAGCAGTTTGAAGCTCTCTACGACCTGTTTGACACGCTTGTCGTCTTTGGGGACGCTGCCACCTTTACTGTCATCGCTTTCGTCGTCATCGTCGCTGCTGACATCTTCGAAGCTTTTGAAAAGCTCTTTGACCCGCCGCTCTCTATTGAGCAGGGGTTCTCTGTAGTTGATGATATAGTCGATGAGGTAGGGAACAGAGCAGATCGCATCGATGATGACATCCTCTCCCTCTTCGATCTGCTTGCTGAGATAGACCTCTTCCTCTTTGGTTAGGAGCGGGATCTTGCCCATTTCCCGGAGATACATCCGTACGGGACTGTCGCTTCGGCTCCATTCGAGCAGCTCTTTTTCCTTGGTGAAGTCGAACTGATCTTCGAGATTGCTGACCGCCATCTTCTTTTTGGCACTCTCTCGTCTTTTTGCCTCTTTGATCGAAAGGTGCTTGGCGTATTCGGAGGCGGATATGATTCCGATATGATACTTTTCGGAAAACTGTTTAATCTTCTTTGCCTGAGACGCCGTAATCTGTTTATCGAACTCTTTTGCGATATTTTCGAAGGTGACGACGTCGTTCTTTTTCTTGCTGGAAAACAGCTCTTCTACCCGCTTCATACTCTCTTTTGCTGCCATCAATCAAGCCCCTCTTGCATAGTTTATCCCGGATTATGCAATCGCTTTCACATCATCTGCACTGATCATCGGCAGCATAGGCATTCCATCCAAATGCTCAACGCACCCTCCGGGAGCGCCTGCGCTTTGACTGGATACCTTTACATTCCGAGCATCAATGCATCTGACGCAAAATCGAGTGCATATTCCGGGTTTATAAAAGTAGTGGATTATACCGAAAATTTCTGAATATTTTCTCCTCACAAGAGGTACACATTTGGTATTTTTCATCTTTTTAGCTAGAATTGCGGCAAATTTAGTCTGAAAAGGATGGTGTTTTGCAAGGAAAAGTTTGGAAATTTGGTGACAATATCGACACTGATTTGATCATCGCAGCAAGATATCTCAATACCAGCGATGCCCAGGAGCTGGCAAAGCATGTGATGGAAGATGCGGATCCCGAATTTGCAAAGAAGATGCAAGAGGGGGATATCATCGTGGCAGGCGAAAACTTCGGATGCGGAAGCAGCAGGGAGCATGCCCCGATCGCGCTCAAAGCGGCAGGGATCAACGCCATTATCGCGCCGACCTTTGCCAGAATCTTCTACCGAAACGCCTTTAACATGGGACTGCCGATCTTTGAACTCAAAGAGGCGGATGAGATCAACGAGGGCGATGTCGTCAGGGTTGACATGGATGCCGGAGAGGTGATCAATATCACCCAGGCGAAGCGCTATGCATTCACGCCGATTCCTGAATTTATGCAGGAACTGGTCGATGCCGGCGGATTGATCCAGTTTGCCAAAAATGAAATTGCAAGCCAAAAGAAACAGGGAGATGCAGTATGACGAAAAGTTACAAAATAGGAATTATCAAGGGTGACGGGATCGGTCCGGAGATCATCGATGAAGCGATCAAAGTCCTGGATGCTGTCTCTGTCGCACAGGGATGCAATCTCAAATATACAGAAATGCTGCTGGGTGGCGCTGCGATCGATGAGACCGGTGTGCCGCTTCCAGAAGAGACGATCCAGGGTGTCAAAAAGTGTGATGCCGTACTCTTTGGTGCGATCGGCGGAGAGAAGTGGGACAAGCTTGAGCGGCATCTCCGCCCCGAAACAGGTCTGCTGGGCCTGCGAAAAGAGATGGGCACCTTCGCCAATCTCCGTCC
>JAOZOG010000024.1:5348-10397 GCA_029933395.1 Sulfurovaceae bacterium
CTCGAAGTCAGCCAGTTCTGGCGCGAAAGAGTTGAAGAGATCGCCAAAGAGTATCCGGAGGTCGAATTGACTCATATGTATGTCGACAATGCAGCAATGCAGTTGATCCGTGACCCCAAGCAGTTCGATGTGATCCTGACGGGCAATATCTTCGGTGATATTCTCTCGGATGCAGCGAGTATGCTCAGTGGCTCCATCGGGTTGCTGCCAAGCGCCAGCATGGGTGAAGGCGTCGGGCTCTTCGAGCCGATTCATGGTTCTGCTCCCGATATCGCAGGGCAGGGGATCGCCAATCCGATCGCGACGATTGCCAGCGCAGCGATGATGCTTCGATATGGATTGGGTGAAAGTGTCGCGGCAGATCGAATCGACAATGCAATCAAGCGGGCACTCAAAGAGGGGTACCGTACCGGCGACATTGCAGACTATGATGCCAAAGAGATCGTGACCTGTTCGGAGATGGGCGATATCATCGCGGATTATGCTTCACGATAGATTTGTCTCGATCCTGAAAACATAAATAAATGCAATATGGGTGTCGGAGTGAGGACACCCCGACCTACGGCAGCAGATGGCGCAAAACCTCTCTGTCGATAAGGAGAAGAATTGTCACTCCAGACCAAAGCGCTTCCACTCTCTGACTTTTTCAATACCATCCCCCCCGATATTGCATCAGATATCTGCACGGTTACACAATTCCTCAAAAACAACTATCATGTCAAATCCTACATTGTCGGTGGTGCGGTGCGGGACACGCTTTTGGGTCGAGTGTGTGTGGATTTCGATATCGAATGCTATGGTATCAGCCCGGAAAAGTTCGATCGTGCGATGCGTGAGCTGGGTGCCCAGGGAGTCGGCAAAAGTTTCTTCGTCTACAAATACCGTCAATTGGATATTGCACTGCCACGCAGGGAGAAGAAGGTGGCTAGAGGCCACAGAGGCTTTGCTGTAGAGTTGGCAACAGAGGAGCAGGAGGCATCGAGGCGGCGGGACTTTACCATCAATGCACTGATGTATGATCTGGAGCAGGAGCGTATCCTTGACTTTTGGGGTGGACTGCGGGATATTGAAAAAAAGTTATTACGTGTCGTTGATCCCGATTCGTTTGTGGAGGACAGTCTGCGTGTTTTGCGTGCGATGCAGTTTGCTGCACGGCTTGGATTCAAAGTGGAAGAGGGGAGTTGTCGGCTCTGCCGCACTATCGCACTGGATGATCTGCCCAAAGAGCGGATCTTTATCGAATTTGAAAAGATGTTCAAGGGAAGTTATCTCCATTATGGACTCTATTACCTCTTCGCGCTGGGGATTGCCGATAAGCTCTGGGGTATCGAGATCGATCGAAAGTCATTTATCAAACTTGCCATAGTGTTGATGCACTACCGGAAAAACTTTATCGAAGCATTGTACCCCTACTATTTTCTCTACATCGCAGCATCCTGTCTGGAAATGGAGAGGCAACAGTTACTTGATAGTATCGGTACACCGGGTAGTTATTACAAAAAAATTGCAGATGCTCCAACTCTTCCGGCCGAAATCGATTGTGCCTTCGTTGCCCGAACAGCCCGAAAAGAGGGGATCGAAGCATTTGTGGGCAATTATCATCCTGATGTCAGAAGACTGGCGCAGAAGCTGGGTGTATGGGATGAACCCTTTGATTCGGGAGCGAAGCCCGCTCTTTTGATGGCAGAAGGTTTTAAAGGCAAGGCACTGGGTGATGAGCTCGAACGACAGAGAGAAGAGAAGATAAGGAGTCTGAATGAAGATTGCAGTGAGCTTTAGCGGCGGCGGCCTGAGGGCTGCGGCGCATATCGGTGTCTTGAAGTTTCTCGAAGAGCAGGAGGTGGAGATCTCGGCGGTATCGGGGAGCAGTGCGGGTGCGATGGTGGCGTTGATGGTTGCCTGCGGATTTGGCTCGGATGAGATCTATGATTTTCTCAAAGAGATTGAAAAGAAAGAGCTTTTCAAGTTGAGCTCGGAGCCCGGCCTTTTCAGTCTGAAAACACTTGAGAAAAAGCTGAGGAGTTTTACGGGAGCTGTATACTACGAGGAGATGAAAATACCGCTCTATACCTGTATGACAGATCTCAACAGCGGCGAAAGTCTCTATCTCAACAGTGGTGATCCGGTGGCTAACACGATCGCCTCTTCGTCACTGACGCCGATCTTCGAAGCCAAAGAGCTGGGCGGTAGATACTATGTGGATGGCGGTTTCAGTGATAATCTGCCTGTGAAGCCTTTGAAGACACTGAGTGAAAAAGTCCTGGCAGTCGATGTCAATCCGCTGATTGGCGGAAAACCGAAGGGCTTCAAGTCACTTCTGATCCGCTCGATCCTTATCATGCTGCACGCCAATGTCAGGCCCTCTCTCAGGCTCGCCGATGCTTCAGTCACCGTTCGCGGTGTATCGCGAATGCATCTCTTCAACTTCAAAGAGATCGATGCAGCATACGAAGCCGGCTATCGTGAACTCGAAGCGCAATGGAGCGACTTGAAACAAAAACTGGTATAATTTCCGCCATATTTACAGACGTCCGGCAAGGGTTGAGGCTGTAAAAAATTGTCTTTGTACTGCAATCGAGAGGAATAAAAAATGGTAAAAAGAGCACGAGTATTGATCGACTGCGAGGATGCCAAAGGGTTGGTATATCATATCAGTAAAGTTTTCTATGACCGGGGCCTCAATATCGAAAACAACCGGGAGTTTGTCGACAGTGAAAAGGGCAGATTTTTTATGCGCAGTGTTGTGACCGGTGAGTTCGATGCCAAAGAGCTGCACGAAGCACTCGTCTCGGTCGTACCCGAAGATGCCCATGTCCGCGTGATCGAACCCCGATCCAAAAAGATCGTCCTGATGGCGACCAAAGAGTCTCACTGTCTGGGGGATATCCTCATCCGATGGGCGGCAGGCGAACTGGAGGCGGAGATCGAAGCGGTCATCTCCAACCGTGACAATCTGAGAGAGTTGACCCGCCGATTCGATATTCCTTTCCTCTATATTCCTTCGGATAATTTGGAGAGAAAAGAGCATGAAAAGCAGATACTCGAGGTGTTGGATGAGCTGAGTTTCGATTATATCGTTCTGGCGAAGTATATGCGTATCCTGAGCAGTGATTTCGTCCACCATTTCCCGGAACGTATTATCAATATCCACCACTCTTTCCTTCCCGCCTTCATTGGGGCCAATCCCTACAAGCAGGCACATGCCAGAGGGGTGAAGATCATCGGGGCGACGGCACACTTCGTCACGACCGACCTGGATGAGGGGCCGATCATCTCTCAGGATGTGATCCCCGTCAATCACCGCTTCGAGTGGAAAGATATGCAAAGAGCGGGCAAGGATGTGGAGAAGATCGTTCTTGCCAGGGCGCTCTCTCTGGTACTCAACGACCGCGTCTTTGTCCACGGCAACAAAACGATTGTCTTTTAATATGTTCAATATCGTACTCGTCAGACCCCAGATACCGCCCAATACCGGTACCATCGGGCGCCTCTGTGTCAATCTTGGCGCGACGCTTCACCTGATTCGGCCACTGGGCTTCGATATCGACAACAAGGCGGTCAAGCGGGCAGGGCTGGATTATTGGCATAAGCTCGATCTGGTCGTCTGGGACTCCTTTGAAGATTTTCTCGAGGCGCACCCTGTCGACAGCCACACCCATCTTGCGACGACCAAAACAGACAAGCTCTACTTCGATGCCCATTTTAAAAAGGGTGACTATCTTCTCTTTGGTTCGGAGACGACAGGGATAGACGAAAAAGTTCTGCTGGAGAATCCATCACGCTGTATCACGATCCCGATGGGCAGTGAGGGGCGCAGTCTCAATCTCGGCGTTAGTGTCGGTATCGTAACCTATGAAGCGCTGCGCCAGAATTATGACGGGTTTGAGAAGATTACAATCGCCAATACATTAAAGGAGAAATCATGAAATTTGGAGATATATTGTATATCATCGCTTTGATCCTTTTTGTTTGGATCACGTTTGTCATCATCCGAAACTACTACCGCAGCAAATTCAACGATCAGGGGCAGAGAATGGATATGCTCGACGAATATGAAAATCAAGAAGAGACTCCAAAAGAACCCGAAAGGGAGCCACAGGAAGGCAAAACCTCCCATTAACCAAGATTTCGATAAAATCATCTGAATTATCAGATGAGGATTATCAAGATGACGCAACCACTGCTTATCGAAATCGGTGTCGAAGAACTTCCGGCCATACCACTGCTCAAAATCAGAGACAAAATCGAAACATCCTGGAGAAAACTGCTCGAAGAGTACAAGCTCTCTTCGGATTTTGAATTTTTCTACACCCCCAGAAGATTGGTACTGAAACACGATGCGATGCCGCTCAGTCAGGAGGATAGTGTCGTCGAGCTGATGGGGCCTCCGGTCGCTGCGGCGATCAGAGACGGTGAAGTGACAAAAGCAGGGGAGGGTTTTGCCAGAAAATGCGGCGTACCCTTCGATGCGCTGGATAGTATCGATAACAATGGACGTGAAGTGCTCTACTTCAAAAAAGAGGAGAAGGGGGCGCAGACCTCTCAGCTTCTCGGAGAGATGATCGAGCGCTGGGTTCATACGATGGCGTTTGGCAAGATGATGCGCTGGGGAGAGCGGAAGGATGAGTTTATCCGTCCGATACGCTGGCTTCAGGTGCGCCTGGGTGACGAGGTCGTACCGGTCGAACTCTATGGGGTACAGAGCGGCACGAAGACTTTCGTTCATCGTATGGTCGATTTCGAGCCGGTCGAGGTAGAGCATATAGCCGACTATGAAGAGGTCCTGAAAAAAGGCGCCGTGATCCTCGACCCCAAAGAGCGTGAAGCGAAGATTCTGGCCGAGTTCGATGCGCTGGAGGAATCGGAAGGGATCGTCATCGAGCGGGATCGTGGGCTGCTGGCAGAGGTGGTGGCGATTACCGAAAATCCCAAAGCATTGATGGGGCGATTCGATGAGAGTTTTCTGGAGCTCCCCCCTGAAGTGATTATCACTTCGATGAAAGAGCACCAGCGCTACTTCGCCGTCTATGGAGGCAACGGCCTTGCCAA
>JAOZOG010000024.1:10497-17849 GCA_029933395.1 Sulfurovaceae bacterium
AAGATACCGACCGGTTCGAAAGACCCCTTTGCACTGAGACGGGCTGTCAACGGCATCATCCGTATCGTCACGACGTATGATCTCTCATTCGATATCGATGAGGTGATCGAGTTGCTCAAAGAGTACTATGACACTTTCGATACGGAGAGTCTGCGTGCGTTTATCATCGAGCGGATCAACAAGTCCCTCGATGCCAATCCTTCCGTCATCGCTGCTGTACTGGCATCGGGCGAGAGCGATATTAACGAGATCGCCAAAAAGGTCACTGCCCTCAATGAGATCGTCGCGACGGAATCATTCAAAGAGCAGTTCATCACCTTCAAGCGTGTCGCCAATATCTCCAGAGAGGTAAATCTGGATGGAGACCTGCCTGTCGATATCTCACTCTTTGAAAACGACGCAGAAGTTTCTCTCTATAATGCCTACGAGAAAGTGATCAATGCCGATTACCCCGATTACAAAAGCAGACTGGAAGCGCTCTTCTCTCTCAAAGCGCTTCTCGATCGTTATTTTGACGATGTGTTGGTCAATACGGAGGATGAGAAGCTCAGAACCAATCGCCAGAATATGATCGGATCGATCTATCGAAGTTTCAGAGAGATTGCTGATATCAAGGAGATTTCGGTCTAAATGGCCAAATCCTACGATACCATCGTCATCGGTGCCGGTATAGCCGGTTGCTGCACGGCCTGGTTTCTTCAACAAAGGGGCGTGGATGTGTTGCTGGTCGATCGCAGCGGTTTTGCGGCCAGTGGAGGTTCCGGTGCAGCGGGGGCATTCGTCTCTCCCAAGATTGGCAAAGGCTCACCGCTTCAGCAGTTGACCAACGAAGCCTTCGATATTGCTAAAGATTTCTACCTTGAAAATTTTCCGGATTTTTTTCATCAGACGGGTGTTATCCGTATCCCAAAGGATGAATCGGATGCCGAAAAATTTGCTGACTACGAACGGTACAATGAAGCAGACTGCGAATGGATCGATGCTGAAATACTGCACTCGCTGGGCATCAGGGAGAACCTGCCAGGCTTTTTCTTTCCGGAAGCTGGGGTCTGTGATGCACCTGAGCTATGCAATGCAATATTGCAATATGTGCCACATAGGCAGTTTGATGTCGCCGAGATCTCCCGCGAGGATGATGAGTGGATGCTGCACGCAAAAGAGCAGGAAAAATCATTAAAAGCCAGGCGGGTGGTACTGGCGATCGGCCATCAGAACAACCTCTTCGATATGCGCTATATGGGTGTGAAGGGTACATGGGGATCACGGGGGGATTACCGCAGCGGTATCGACTTGAAGGTCAGTATGCACAAGAGTATCTCTGTATCGGCAAATATCGATGGGATTGTCAAAATCGGCGCGACCCACGTCAAAGAGAGTGATCCCTGTATGCAGTGTGACGGCAAGCCGCTGGCAGGACTTTTTGAGAAAGCCTCTGCTATGGTCGATACTGCCGATTTCATACTCAAGGAGACCTATTGTGGTATGCGCTCCGGATCCAGAGACTATTTTCCTCTTGTCGGGAAGGTGATAGATGCCCGAAAGATGCTGGAGGAGTATCCTGCTCTTGTGCGGGGCGCAAAACCGCCTTTGGAGTATCTTGAACATCTCTATATTTGCAATGGATTAGGAGGCAGGGGATTTGTCTTTGCTCCTATGATGGCAAAAATGCTTGCCGACAGGATTGTCGATGGCCGGGAGATCGACAAACGGGTCGATCCGGACAGACTCTTTTTGAAATGGTGCAGAAGATCAGAAGAGGCGGCCCGGAAACCGTAGGGTGGTGCATTTATGCCCACCTCCTCATATAGATGATATGCGATAGCCAATCAATAAATTATGGTTTTCCAAATAAAGCCTACCCTTTGGATATCTCCAGCTTTCGTCTATGCGTCGTTACTCTTTTTTGACTTAGCTAATCCCCCGTGATTAACTCCAGTCCCACAACTCACAGTACCCTAAACTGTCAAGATGACAGCTGCAACAAAATAGAAGCGTTACATCTTTTTCCTCTCTGCCTCTCACTATGAAGGAAATACGCACTCCCTATAGCGCCGATTTCTGCCCCCGTCAGCCCCCCAAACAACAGTAAAGAGACCAAAGAAAGCATCTTATCGAAACTTGCTCATTGAGCTTCGATTGATGGAAAGGTATGCTGAAATATTTTTGGGTTTTTACTTGTAATGGCTTTTGTGTAGATTTAGGGTAGCGTAAATTGGCCTTGAACGGCCTTGGATTGGGGGTTTGAGGGGGGTTCCGTGGTAACTATTTAGACGAGAAGATATGAATTTGAGTGTCTGTGTATCGGATATCGGAGCCAGAGGCGTCCGACCTGTGGGGAATAATGATCTCCTTGTATCCTGAGGGTTTGGAAATCAGTCATAGACAGATAATGCAAAATCCAAGAATCAGGATTAGCTATTCTCCCTCTTTAAGCCGTATGATATCGGCCCCGAGTCCGGAGAGTTTGCCTTCGAGGTCATCATAGCCTCTGTCGAGGTGATAGATGCGGTGGATATTGGTCGTGCCTTTGGCGACAAGGGCGGCAAGGACGAGGGCGGAGCTGGCTCTGAGGTCTGTTGCCATCACATCGGCTCCATTCAATCCCTCGACAGGGTGGACTGCTGCGACACTCCCCTTGAGCCAGATATCTGCACCGAGACGGTTGAGTTCCCCCACATGCATAAAGCGGTTCTCAAACAGCCTCTCCTCGATCAGTGAATCCCCATCCGCCATCGTGGCGACTGCCATAAACTGTGCCTGCATATCGGTAGGGAAGCCGGGGTACTCTGTCGTGATCAGGTTGACGGGTTTGAGTGTTTCGGCAGGGTATATCGTAATTGTATCGTTATTGATATCGAAGCTGCAGCCCATCGACTCGAGTTTGTCGATTGAGGTGCGGATATGCTCAGGATTGACCTTCTCCAGCGTGATAGGGGAGTGGGTAATCGCTCCGGCGCAGAGATAAGTGCCTGCTTCGATGCGGTCGGGAATGATCTCTGTCGTTTTGAAAGAGAGAGGCTTTCCGGCTGTTCCGTGAATGATCAGTTCACTGCTGCCGATACCTTCTATCTGGACACCGGCATCGCGTATCATTTCGCACAGCTGAACGATCTCCGGTTCTTTGGCTGCATTGGTGATGGTCGTCACGCCTTTGGCGAGTGCCGCTGCCATGACGATATTTTCCGTACCGCCTACCGTGATTTTATCGAAGATGATTTTTGCACCTATGAGTCCATTTGGTGCCTCTGCCCGTACATAGCCCCCCTTGATCTCTATCTTCGCCCCCAGGGCTTCAAGTGCTTTGAGGTGCAGATCGATAGGGCGCTGGCCGATCGCACACCCACCGGGCAGGCTCACTTCGCACTCTCCGAAACGTGCAAGCAGTGGGCCCAAAACCAGTATCGAGGCCCGCATCTGCGAAACGATCTCGTAGACCGCCTTGGTAGAGTTGATCGTGGTGTTGTTGATCTTTGCGGTGGTGCCTTCGTGCTGCACACTGCCGCCCAGCATCGTCAGAAGATGAAGCAGTGTACGGATATCCACGACATTGGGAAGATTGGTCAATGTGACCTCTTTGTCGCTGAGTATCGTCGCGGCGATCACAGGAAGTGCAGCATTTTTGGCACCGCTGATGGTGACGGTTCCGTGAAGTTTTTTCCCGCCTTTAATTTGTAAATAGTCCAATTCGGTGCCCTTTGTTTTTTCATCACATTTTATCGAAAAATAATTAGAGGTGCCCATAAGTCCCGGCTCACAGAAAGAGGCTTTTTCAATAGTATAAAATATGAGAAAATGGTATCAAAAAATATCAAATTTCATATTTTTAGATATCTTTTAAGTTTGCAACAATATAATTTTTGTTACTATATTTGCAAATATTTTACTCTATAGCGCCGTAGCGCGGGTAAATCGGTGTGAAGGAAGGGGTGAAAATGTCCAGTAGCAGCCTGGAGAGACTCAAAGCATTGACAAGTAAACTTGAAGACAGGATCGCTCAGAAACGGGTGAATACTTCTGCTGAAGTCAGTACGGTATCTGATACGACGACTGCTGTATCGGAACCGCCAGAAAAGCCCCATGTGCAGGAGAAAACGACCCCGGTTTCCAAGCCGGAGCCGATGATGACTGTATTGGTCAAAGAGGAGAATGCCGAGAAGATCCGCGAAGAGAATATCGAGAGGGTTCATTTTCTCTATAATGACTTGAAGATTTTTGAAAAATGCCCGGATTTTGGTACGATCTTTGCCTACAAGGCAATGAACCTGAGCGGTATCGGCCTCAAAGAGGAGGACTTCGGAGTCATCAGGGAGGGTAAATACATCCAGGTGATCGCGATTACCTACGAGCCGGACAAAAACGGAAAGAAGAAAGCGAAAAATATCTCCCTGGGCTATTTCGGTAAAGGCGAAACGATCGACCCGAATCTCAAAAACAAGATTATCGAATTTGTCCTGCGATGGCGATATGAAAAAGCCTTCCAGAATGTACAGCACTACAGAGATCTTCTGGCGAAACTTGACAGGCCAAAGACACTCTTTTGAAGCTTGACGCAGAACAATAAAATCTCTTCTCGAAGACAGCTCCCCAAAGGGCACCTCTAAAGTAAAATCTGTTACAATCATTGCCTCGATTTCCCACTCTTTGTGAATGGGTATTATTTTACTTAAGAGGACTTACATGCATATCGACATCACTCCCGAAGCACTTTTGACACAATTTGGTTATCCGGTCAACGACCACACATTGGCACAGATAGAAAAAGCCATTGCCAATACGCCCGGTTTCGAACACTTCTCGAAGCATCTATTGAGTTTGAAGGATACACTCTCCCATTTCGACGGTACGATCGCACTCTCCAATTCGCATCCCTATTTCAAGATCAAATGTGAAGAGAACAATACAAAAGAGATGATCGAAGCCTTCAGGGAATCTGTCAAAAAGTGGAGTGAAAAGTATAAAGTCACACTTCAGCAGGTAGGAAACAAACCAACCTATTATATCATCGGACAAAACTAGCTTCGATGCCTCTGAGCACACTCAATGATGAGCAGATGAGTGCTGCCAGGGCACCTCTGGGACACAATCTCGTCATCGCCAGCGCAGGAACCGGCAAGACATCCACGATCGTGGGGCGTATCGCCTATCTGCTCCAAAACGGTGTCGATCCCTCAAAAATACTGCTGCTGACATTCACAAACAAAGCGGCGGGAGAGATGATCGGCAGATTGGAGCGTTTTTTTCCGGGATCGACGGTCGGAAAGATCCAGTCCGGCACCTTCCATGCTGTCAGCTACCGCTGGCTGAAAGATCGATATCCAGGTATCACACTCAAGCAGCCGGGTGAACTCAAGACCCTTTTTCGCAGCCTCTATGAGAAACACAATTTCAAGCGCCTCAATCTCGATACGGAACCCTTCTCATCTCTCTATCTCTACGAGTTGTACAGCCTCTATCAAAATGCTTCCCTGGAGGGGTTCGACCGGTGGTTTCTGGAGCGTTACCCCGACCATAAGCCCCTCATCGATATCTATATGCACATCATCGACGAGTTTGAAGCAGTGAAGCGGGAGTATGGTTTCGTCTCTTTCAATGATCTGCTGCTTCGGACCAGAGCGTACCTTGGCGAGGAGAGTATACCTTTCGAGGAGGTGTTGGTCGATGAGTATCAGGATACCAATACCCTTCAGAGTGCTCTGATCGATTCACTGAAGCCTCGTTCGCTTTTTTGTGTGGGGGATTATGATCAAAGCATCTATGCCTTCAATGGTGCCAATATCAAAAATATCGGTACCTTTCCGGAGCGTTACCCGGGTGCCTCTGTCTTTACATTGAAAACCAACTACCGCTCTACGGCACCTATCCTCTCGCTGGCAAACAGGGTGATCGAACGAAATGAACGCATCTATCCCAAGAAGTTGGAGGTGGGGCGCGTCGGCAAAAGCCATCCGCCGCGTCTGCTGGTTTACGAGGAGCTTTTCGAGCAGTATCAGGCGATCTCAAGTTCGATCAAGAGCAGCCATGTACCCAACGATCAGATTGCTGTTATCTTCCGCAATAATGCCAGTGCAGACGGGATCGAGGGGAGTCTCAGGGAGCTTGGTATTCCGTGTCGGCGCAAGGGGGGTACCAGTTTTTTTGAGGCCAAAGAGGTCAAATTCCTGCTTGATCTGCTTGCACTGCTGGTCAATCCCAAAGATATGATGGCTTTCATCCATCTCTTTGACTATGCCAAAGGGGTGGGGTCGGCACTGGCAAAAGATTTTTTTCACTGTTTGACCTATTTTGGTGAAGGGGATCTGGCCAGGGGTGTGCTCTCTCCAGCTGTTTTTGACCTCCCCAGACTCAACCCCAATAAAAACATTCAGCTGGGCCTCTTTGACGATGATCTGGAGATCGGCTCCATCAGCCGTTTCGCCCACCTTGACCTCAGCGAGGAGATCAGGGCTCATCCGCTGCTGAAGCACCCCCGTCTGAGCAATGAAGGTGTGCTCTTTTTCCGGGAATACTCTCTTTTCCTCCGATCGGTCAGGCAGAGTAAAAAACCCGGCACCATCCTGCAAAAAGCGATTGAATCCAAACTCTATCAGGATATCATCGAGAGACTTTCGACACAGCGTGCCCAGCTCAAAAGCGGCGAGATCGATGAAGAGAAGAAGCGGCTTTCACAGGAGCGGATCAGGCGAAAAGCCAGACTGCTTCTGGATCTCTCCCGTCCCTACAAAGAGCTGCGGCGATTTGTCAATGCGATGGTGCTTGGGGGAAATGAATTGAGTGAGGGGGAGGGTGTCAATCTTCTGACTGTCCATGCCAGCAAGGGGCTTGAGTTCAGCGAAGTCTATGTGGTGGACCTGATGGACGGCAGATTTCCCAACCGGAAGTTAATGAGCAAAGGGGGCAGTCTCGAGGAAGAGAGGCGACTCTTCTATGTCGCTGTGACACGGGCCAAAGACAGGCTCTATCTCTCGCTGGCCAAACGAGACCGTATCAAAAAGCTGGACTTTATCCCTTCGCCTTTTCTTTACGAAGCGGGACTGATCAAGGGCGAACCCCAGGCACTATAGCCAGTCTCTTTCGAAAATTCTAACCGGATACGTTTTGGTAAACAATTTGTCGATACTGTTTTTTGATAGGGCTCATTTACATATTAAGAAATATTATGGAATTTGAAACTTTTCGTGGCCTCTATTCCTGCCTGCAGCAAAGAATGAGCTCAATCCCAGTTTTGCAATCCAGAGCAGAATAAGTGAGGCAACCACTTCATATCCGATGGCCCAGGTGATCAGGAAAGATTTGTCATCATTCAGGGAGAGGAAGACGTCTGTATCGCCGCTGCCGATATAAAAGAAGATAAA
>JAOZOG010000569.1 GCA_029933395.1 Sulfurovaceae bacterium
ATCCGGCCACTTTTAGTCCCGTAGCGCGATTTTATATCGGCTTAAGGTTTCAGCTGTCCACGCCGGCCCATTTGTTCACTCCCGCCGGTTTGCATCCGTTCACCTCTAAAAGTCACAGATACTCTCAGGGCATTGTAGCACAGGTGAACGGATACTCAGGTGTTCAAGTGTAGATTTTCCTCCTTTTGCGCCATCATTTTCCTCATCGACTCTCCCTTCATTTCGATCCTGTGTGCCGAGTAGATAAGTCTGTCCATCATCGCATCGGCAATCGTTTCATTCCCAAGATAACTGTGCCACTCTTTGACGGGAAGCTGTGCTGTGATAATCGTAGAGCCTGAGAGGGTTCTCTCCTCTATCACTTCGAAGAGATCATTGAGCTCATCGGTCTTGAGCGGCGTCACCCCGAAGTCATCGAGGATGAGCAACTTGAACCTGCTGAGCCTCTGCATCGTTTTGGTATAGCTTCCATCCAGTCTGGCGAGCTTGACCTCTTCGAGCAATCTGCTCACTCTGTAGTATCTCGCAGAGTATCCTTCATAGATGGCACTCCTTGCCAATGCCTGTGCGAGGAAACTCTTCCCCGTTCCTGTAGCCCCGGTGATGAGTATGTTCTGTCCCTTTCTCAGATAGTCATTGTTTGCCAGCGAAAGTATTACGGAACGCTCCAATCCTCTTTTGGCACTGTACTCGAGCTGTTCGAGTGTGGCCTGGCCATCTTTGAGTTTGGCCTGGCTCATCAGACGTTTGATCTTTCTGTTGTTCCTCTCCACACTTTCTGCCTCGAGGAGATTGTAAAGCCTCTCTTCGAAACTCAGCTGTGCATAGTTGGCATCTTCGCTTTGTCGTATCAATGCGTTCTTGAATCCGGTGAATCCCAGGGTGTCGAGCTGGGTTTGTATGGCTGCTGTTGTCATTGTGTTGGTTCCTTTTTTTGTTCTTCGTTTTGTTTCATTGCTTTGTCTCTGTCAGCAGTACCTTGTCGCTGCTCTCCTTTCCTGAATAATCAGGCAGGCATCATCGATAGGTATCCGCCCCTCTGATATTCTCGTGAGCGTTGAAGAGATCGTTGTTGATGGGGCTCTTCTCCTCATCAAGGTAGGTCTTTCGCTTCAGTATCGACTCGATGGAGTCGACACGGCAGGCATCGATCTGCAACGCTTTGGTGCAGGTAAGCTCCAGGGCTTTATCGCCGTAGGTCTTAGAAAGACTCAGTATCGCCATACAGGATCTGTATCCCCTGACCGGATGGGAGCGTTTGTGCATAATTTTTTGCATCAGTG
>JAOZOG010000025.1:0-7182 GCA_029933395.1 Sulfurovaceae bacterium
ACGAAAAGCGCCTCGAAGCGTACGGCCTCTCCAAAAATGCCGTCTATCAGGCGATCAATACGATCAGCTCAATCTTTCCTATCGGCACGATCGAGCAGAGGGGCAATCACCTCTATATCTCGACAATCAACGGAGAAAAGAGTGTCGAAGCGTTCGAAAATCAACTGATCACCGTAGAGGGGAGGCGCGTGCGTCTCGGGGATATCGCCCACGTCTCCTTCACACTGAGTGAACCCGGTGAGATTTCGCACTTCAACGGCAAAAAGAATATCTCCATCAATATCAACAAAACCAAAGAGGGGAACGCGATCGCACTGAGCCGGGAGATCCGGACGATGCTCAAGGAGTTTGCCAAGGCCTACCCCGGTGTGGAGTTCGAGCCTTATACCGATACCTCTATCTGGATCAAGAATCGGCTCAACCTGGTCTCCTCCAATATTCTGTTTGGACTGATGCTGGTCTTTCTGGCACTCTTCCTCAGTGTAAATTTCAGGATTGCGATGATCGTGGCGATCGGTATCCCGACGAGCTTTATCATTACACTGATCGCGGCAGACGTCATCGGCTACAGCCTTAATATGCTTACGCTTCTGGGCGCACTGATCGCCCTGGGGATGCTGGTAGATGAAGCGATCGTCGTGGCGGAAAACATCTACCGGCATATGGAGATGGGAAAGAGTCCCAGGCAGGCGGCCATCGATGGTTCTGTCGAAATGTTCCCTGCCGTTCTTACCGCGACCCTGACGACGGTTTTCGCCTTTTTGCCGCTGTTGATTATGAGTGGTGAGATGGGGATGTTTATGAAGGTGCTGCCGGTGATGATCACCATCCTCTTGCTCAGTTCACTCTTCGAAGCGTTCTACTTTCTCCCGTTGCATGCCAAAGAGTTTTTTTCAGCAGGAAGATTTCAAAAGGAGCATGAGCGAAGCAGCTTCTGGGAGTGGCTCTCTACACTCTATGACAGGATATTGAAGTATCTTCTCTTGCGGAAAAAGCGTTCGTTGGTGATTTTGGTTACGTTCATTCTCCTGGCGACCGTGGGAATGGCGAAGATCACCAAGTTTCAATTCTTTCCGGAGTTCGATACGACACAGGTCTATATCAACGGGGAGGTGGATATCAACTCCAAACTGGAGGATACCGAAGTGTTCATCGAGCAGGTGGAGAAAAAGCTGCTGGAGAAACTCCCCAAGAGCGAAGTGGCATCCGTCACCTCTGTCATTGGTATGAAGTTCAATCCCGATCAAAGTTTCGAACTGGGAAGCAATCTCTTCCAAATCTTCATCAATCTCCACGAGAAAGCGCCGGAGAATATCTTCGACAAATATATCAATCCGATCTTTTCACTGGAGTATGACGGCAGTGATATGATCCGCCAGCATAAGGCTCAGGAGATCGTCAAAGTGGTACAAAAAGAGGTCATTGACCTTTTCAAACCCAAACAACTTGCCAATGGTGAGCCGATGTTCCAGGAGATCAATGCGTTTGTGCAGCAGACAGGTATCGTCGGACACGATGTCGAGATCGGGCTGGTTTCTCAGGATTCGCAAAAGGTACTGGGGGCGATCGACCGACTGGAGAAGAAGCTGAAGTCGATCGACGGTGTCAATGATGTCGCCGACAATGCCAAAGAGGGTGTCAGGGAACTGAAGCTGCGTGTCAATGAGTATGGCCAGCAGCTTGGATTTAGCGAGGGGTATGTCACGAGGAGCCTCAAAGGAACACTGCTCAAAGCGGAGTATGGCAAAATGTTCAACGATACCGGCCTGGTGCGTATCCGTATCGAAGACCCCGAAAAGGATCGATCGATGCGGATAGAGTCTGTTCGGCTCACGACACCGGATGGCAAGCAGGTCGTTCGGCTGGGTGATATCTGTGATTTCAGCTACGAGAAGAGTTTTGTCAAAATCTTCAAAGAGGACGGCGAGAGGATGCGTTCGGTCTTTGCCCGAGTCGACAGCAAAAAGATTCTGGCCACCGAAGTGATGGATCAGATCAGGCCACTGCTGAAAGCCTTCGAGAAAGAGGGGCTGAAGGTCGTGGTCAAGGGGGAAGAGAAAGAGAATCTGCAGATGAAAAAGGAGATGAGCGAAGCCGCCCTGATCGCGATTTTTCTGATCTTTATCTCGCTGGTCTGGATGTTCAACTCTCTGGTTCTGCCGTTGATCGTCATCTCTACGATTCCACTCTCCGTCGTGGGTGCACTGGTCGGCAGCTATCTGCTGGGGATCAATATGACAATGCCGGGCGTGATGGGGATCATCGGACTGGCCGGTGTGGTGGTCAATGACGGTTTGATTATGCTCGATTTCATCAAAGGAAGTAAAAACTACGACGAAATGGTCGAAAAGGCGGGCCATCGTCTCCGCCCCATCCTGCTCACCTCCATCACGACCGTGCTGGGTCTGTTGACACTGATGTTCTTTGCCAGCGGGCAGGCGCTGATCATCCAGCCGATGGCTGTCTCTCTGGGGTTTGGTATTGCCTGGGCGACAATCCTCAATCTCTATTATGTTCCTTTGATGTATGCAGTCATCTATAGAGTCAAAGCATAGTGTTCGTCAATATGGTAAAATGATGGAGAGAGACAGGAAAACTGTGAAAAAGTTGGAGCGCGAGAAGGGAGTGCAAATGAAATCGAAAGGTGTGACATTATGATTAGGCAATTGTTAGCGTATCAGGAGAAGAACCTCGAGGAGATAATAGAGGCTACAAAGGAATTCGAAGAGGAGTTCAAGCAAAGTGGCAACGTGTTTACTGCAGTTCTTATCTATGGTGAGGGCCCATTGAGCTATACATCAATCTTGAAAATGACTCGGCGTTCGGACCGTCTTTTTAAGCTGGAGGAGAATCTGTTTTTGTTGATTTTTCCGGATACCGATATCGAAGGTGGTATCGTGGCGTCTGAAAAGCTGCTTCCGGAGCTTTCGAAAAGACCCGGCGTCAATGTTTATGTAGCAGCGATAGAGAGCAAAAAAGGCAGAGAAGGGGCACTGATGGTGCATACACTGTTCAATATCCTGGAGTTTGCCATCAATCATCATCACGAGAACGAGGTGCTCGACAGCAGTTATCTTGATAGTGTTTATTAGGCTATTTTGTACTCCGGTAAGATAAGAACGTGACAGGCTTGAACGCGTTTGAGAACGCGGGCAAAGCTTTCCGTCCCGAGTACTTACACCCTGACTCGAGAGTCATCGAGCTGCCCTTAATGGTATTTTGCTATAATCATCTGCTTAAATAACGCATAAGGAATAAAAATGAATATATTTGATGATGATGACTATATGATGAGTACACCCAAGAGCAACTATTTCAGTGTTGCCAAAACTGCCAACCAGAATATCGTAGAGATGGAGCTGGAAAAGATGCTTCAGCGTCTGGCGGTCGCTGAAAAGATGCTTGAGGAGAAAGGGTTGGAGGAGGAGCATGAAAATCTCTTGAAATCGATGGTAGTCGAGAAGGAGCTGGAGGATCGGACCAACAGTCTCTTTCTGGAACTGGTGGGCAATATCGTTACACAGTGCGAGTAGGATTCTGGCAAGCTGATTTGAATACCATTACCTGATCGTAATGAGGGAGTGATGGAGTATTCAAACAGTTTCAGAATGATAGAGAGAGAAAAAAGACAAGACAGGAAGTAATTTGATAAGTGCCGTAGAGAGAAAAATCGAACAGTTTATCCGGGATCTCGATGATCAGATGGTGGAGAGTCTTTATCGGAGGCTTCCGCATGGGAAGCGGCTCCGGGCCAAGCTGATACTCCGAATCGCAGGCAGTGGACTGCGTGCCGTCAAAACAGCAGCGGTTGTGGAGATGATCCATGCTGCCAGCCTGCTGCATGACGATGTGATCGACGATGCCTATGTACGACGAAAGAAACCCTCCATCAATGCACTCTATGGCAACAAGACGGCGATTATGCTGGGGGATATTCTCTACTCCAAAGGTTTCTTCGAACTCAACGATATCGACAAACGCGTCTCGAAGACGATCTCCAATGCCGTTACGCAGTTGAGTCTGGGGGAGCTGAAAGATGTATCGCTCTCAAAACGGTTCAATACGGATAAATCCCAATACCTGCAGATGATTTACCAAAAAACCGCCTCTTTGATCGAAGCGAGTGCAGAGGCGGCGGCACTGCTGGCAGGAAAAGCGCCGGAACCTTACCGTATTTATGGGCGCAATCTCGGACTGGCATTCCAGATGATCGATGATCTGCTGGATATCACATCAGATTCCGATACACTGGGCAAACCGGCACTGCACGATTTCGTCGAAGGCAAAACGACACTCCCCTACATTTATCTCCATGAGAAGCTTGAAGCGGATGAGCGGGCGGTACTTTCAGGCTTGCACGCCAAAAAACTTTCGTCAAAAGAGCAGGAGTGGATCATGCAGCGGATGGAAAAGTATCAGATTGTTATGCAGTGTTACAGTGAGGCGAAACTTCTGATCGATGAAGCGATAGAGTTGATGAACGAGGCAGGAGAAGCTGCCCTCTCCGATATCGCACAAGAGATGATAGAGAGGGATTTCTAATGTATTATCAGGTTGTCAGTTTCAACTATAAAAAGTGCGACCTCTCCATCAGGGAGAAGTTGGCATTCAAGGATGATGATGCCAGGCGGGCGATGCTCGACCGTCTGGTAGGGTTCGATTTTGTCTATGAGGCGTTTATCATTTCGACCTGCAACCGTATCGAAGTGGTAGCTGCCACCCGTGACAACTTCGCGACGTTTCATGCGATCCTGGGACTCTTTTCCCAGAGCAGCGGCATCAGCTTCTACGAGCTTGAAGCCGTCGCGCAGCGGGTCGATGATGAGGAGGCGATACGTCATCTCTTTTCAGTGGTCTCTTCTCTGGATTCGCTCGTCATTGGAGAGTCTCAGATCACAGGCCAGGTCAAAGATGCTTTCCGTCTTTCGTATGAGAATGGCACGGCAGGCAGAAAACTCAATCGCATCATCTCCTATGCCGTCAAGTGCGCCGCCGAGGTGCGTAACGCAACACAGATTTCCGAAAATCCCATCTCAATTGCGTCGGTCGCTGTCGCACAGGCAGCGCAGATCATGGGTGACAATCTGGCAGGTATGACCGGTGTCGTCGTCGGGGCAGGCGATATGGGGAAGCTGGCAGCCAAGCATCTGCTCAGGGCAGGGTGTGATGTCGTCCTCCTGGGCAGAGATATGGAGAAGGTACAGCAGATCGCCAATGAGCTGGGGGAGAATGTCAAAGTAGACAGTATGGACAACCTCCCCAAGTATATCAACCGCTATCGCCTCCTTTTCACTGCGACATCTTCGCCTGATCCTGTCATCACCAGAGAGATGGTCGAAGAGCGTGACCTCAAACGGCTATGGTTCGATATGGCGATCCCGCGCGATATCGAAGAGATCAAGCTGGAGCAGTTGCGCATCTTTCGTATCGACGACCTCAAGCATATCTCCGCTGACAATCACGCGCTGCGTCAGGAGCAGGCACTCAAAGCAAGTGAAATCGTCGAGCGCTACAAAGAGGAGTTTTACCTCTGGCTGCGCACCCTTTCGGTGGAGCCGGTGATCAAGGGTGTCCGCCTTCAGGTGGAAGATGCCATCGACACAGAGCTGAAGCGGGCGATCAGAAAAGGTTTCGTTCCGGCTGAAGCAGAGGAGAATATGAGGAAGATGGCACGCCAGATGTTCAACCGTTTCCTCCATATTCCTACTGTGCGTATGCGGGAGAGTTCGCGCAAGAAGGATGGTGTGACCGGTATCGATGCATTCGGTAATTTTTTCGATCTCGATATGTCACACGTCAATTTCAAACAGTATAAAAAAGAGCACCACAAAAAAGGATACCAGGCATGAGAATGACACAACTGCTGATACCTACGACCAAAGAGACACCCAATGACGCGACGTTGGCAAGCCACATCTATCTGCTCAGAGCAGGATTTATCCAGGGAGTGGGAAGTGGCCTCTACAACTACCTGCCGCTGGGTAAGCGTGTCCTGGACAAGGTGCGTGCCGTCGTCAAAGAGGAGCTCGACAAAGCAGGGTGCCAGGAGGTCAGTCTGGGCTTCGTGACACCGGCAAGCCTCTGGAAAGAGAGCGGCCGCTTCGAAAAGTACGGCAAAGAGCTTCTACGTTTCAAAGATAGAAAAAACAATGAATTTGTCCTGGGGCCGACACATGAAGAGATGATGGTTTCCCTGGTGAAGCAGTCGATCCGAAGCTACAAGGAGCTTCCGATCAACCTCTATCAGATCAATCTGAAGTTCCGTGATGAGATCAGACCCCGATTCGGCCTGATGCGCGGACGTGAATTTCTGATGAAAGATGGCTATAGTTTTCACGCAGATGAAGAGGATATGAGGCGTGAATTTCATCATATGGAAGAGACCTACAAAAAGATCTTTACGCGGCTGGGGCTGGAGTTCCGTGTAGTCGAAGCCGACAGTGGTGCGATCGGAGGCAGTGGCAGCAAAGAGTTTATGGTCCTGGCGGACAGCGGAGAGGATACGATCGTTGTCTGTGAAGCGTGTGACTATGGTGCCAATATCGAGGCGGCAGTACGCAGACACAAAGAGTGCGATGCCGAGCCCCCCGAAGCGATCTATGCGAAGTTTCACACCCCCGATACGACGACGATCGAAGCGTTGAGCGAATTTTTCAAAGTCGATCCCTATTATCTGGTCAAGACCGTAGCGAAGCGGGCGATCTACGACGAGGGAAAAAGCAAAATCGTCCTCTTCGCGATGCGAGGCAGTGAAACACTGCAGGAGGTCAAAGCCTGCAATGCCGTCGGTGCCAACGAACTGGTCGATCTTTCCGAAGAGGAACTCGAGCAAGCGGGGCTGATACCGGGATATATGGGGCCGCTCAATCTGCCGGAAGGCGTGGAAGTCGTATTTGATACGATGCTTAAAGACGCCGGGCATCTGATCTGTGGTGCAAATGAGAAGGATTACCACCTTGTGGGTATCGATTTCAAGGGATATGATGCCGTTTATAAAGATATTGTCACCGTGCAGGAGGGCGACCGATGTGCGAAGTGCGGTGGCAGGCTCCGTTACACCAAGGGGATCGAAGTGGGGCATATCTTTCAGCTGGGAACACGCTACTCCGAAGCACTCAAAGCGGAGTTCCTCGACCAAAATGGCAAAGCGAAGCCTTTCGAGATGGGAACCTACGGTATCGG
>JAOZOG010000025.1:7282-17811 GCA_029933395.1 Sulfurovaceae bacterium
TTGAAAAAGCAGCCGATCCCTGCGGATACGATTTTGGACAGCATCATGGAGAGACTATGATATTTCTCATCATACCTTTTTTGATTGCGGAGCTGATCCTCTCGCTCAAGGTCGTGGAGACGATCGGGGCACTCTGGAGCGTCGTCTGGATTATCGGTACGATAGTTCTCGGTTCGGTACTGCTCAAAAATTCCCAATACGCAATCTTCAGCAGCCTCAGCGATGTTTCGAGAGGAAAGCTGGACTTGCAGAGTTTTCAGAATGCCAGTATGGCTTATATGTTGGGCTCGCTTCTGCTGATCATACCGGGCATCCTGAGTGATGCTCTGGGTGTTATCGCACTCGGATACACACTCTATTTACAATTTGTAGCTAAAATAACACCCGAAAAACCAAATTTTACCCAAGAAGGAGACGATGATGTCATTGATGTCGAAGTTATTGATGAGCACCATAGCGGCAACAGTCGCACTTAGTGCCAATGTGAGCGATAAAGAGCTTATCAAATATTTTAAAAAACATATCGTGAAAAACCCCTCTGTCAAAGTGACAGGTGTGGAGGTGCTGGATGTCAGGAAAATTCCCGAGCATCCGGGTTGGGAAGTCTATCTGACCAACATGAAGCTCAAGTTCAAAGACAAGGATGTCTCTGCGCCGCAGGTTGTCTTCGTCAACGGCAGCCTCTTTTCGCCGATGCTGATCGATATGCAGCGGGGAATCAACTATAGCAAAGAGCTCAAACCAAAGGTACCGGTCTCGCTCTACGATGAGGCGCATCTTCTGTTTGGCAATAAAGATGCCAAGCATAAGATTATCGTCTTTTCCGATCCGCAATGCCCCTTCTGTATGGAAGTGGTACCCGAAATCATGAAAGCAGCTAGAGAGCATCCTGAGACACTGGCTCTCTACTACTATCACCTTCCGTTGATGCGTATCCATCCGGTATCCGGTATTCTGGTGCGTGTGATGCATATCGCCCAGGAGAAGGGTAGAAACGATGTCGTGGAGAAACTCTACTCACTCAAGATCAACCCGCGCGAAACCAATGTGGACAAGGTACTCGCCGCTGTCAAAAAGCACAGTGGATTTGAAGTGACCAGGGCGGAGATCGAGAAGCCCGAAGTCAAAGCTGCGATCAAGAGAGACGAAGAAGCTTCTGCCAGAATGATGGTCTCGGGTACTCCGACCGTCTATGTCGACGGCGAATGGGACAAGGGAAGAGAGAAATACAAATCCCTTATCCCCAAGAACTAAAGAGTATACGTGAAAAAAGTAGTTATCGCAACCAGGGCGAGCCAGCTTGCCCTGTGGCAGGCATACCATATCAAAGCGCAAATCGAAAAGAGCTTTCCCGATGTGGAAGTCTCACTCAACGAGATCACCAGTCGGGGTGACAAGATCCTCGATAAACCGCTTGCACTGGTTGGTGGAAAAGGGCACTTCACCAAAGAGCTCGAAGATGAGATGCTCGCAGGCAATGCCGATCTGGCGGTGCATTCACTAAAGGATGTCCCGACCTATATCCCCGAAGGCCTGGAGCTGGCGGCGATTACGGAGCGTCAGGATCAGAGTGATGTCTTCCTTTCGCATCGCTACGAATCACTCGAAGCCCTGCCGCAGGGTGCCGTGGTGGGCACGACGAGTCTGAGACGCAGAATGCAGCTGCTGCAGAAGCGCCCCGATCTCACAGTCAAAGACCTGAGAGGCAATGTCAATACACGGCTGAGAAAACTTTCCGAAGGTCAATACGATGCGATCATCCTTGCCTACATTGGCTTGGCACGGCTCGACCTGCTCAAGGATATCCCCCATGTCGAAAAACTCTCCTTTATGATCCCCCCGATGGGACAGGCAGCTCTGGGAATCGAGATCGTCAGCGACAATGACTTCATCAGGGAGATCGCAGCAAGCCTGAATAACGAATACAGCTTTCTGGCAGCCAAGCTGGAGAGGGATTTTGTCTCAGCCATCGGTGCGGGCTGCTCTGCTCCGGTCGCCGTCAATGCCATCATAGAGAACGGTACTGTCATGATCAGGGCGATGCTCGGGTATCCGGATGGGACACATATCATGCAGAAGATAGAGATCGCACCGATCGCATTCTCGAGCGAACTCGGCAAAAAGCTGGCAGATGCAATGATCGCAGAAGGCGCACTGGAGATACTCTCAAAAGCCGAAGCCATCGCCTTCAAGGATGAGATGCCTGAGAGGATGTAGGGCATCGCACCAAAATTCCAAATAGGAATTCTGCTTCAGCAAACTCTCAATAAATATGTACTAGTATATGTACATATTTAAGGAGTTTCGATGAAGACAGTAAATTTTTCTCAAACACGCCAAAATTTGGCTTCCACCTTCGATAGTGTGGTAGACGACAGTATGCCTGTTGTGGTCACACGCCAGAATAAAGAGTCTGTCGTGATCATCTCCATGAAAGATTATCGGGCGATGCAGGAGACAGCTTATCTGATGCAGAGTGAGGCCAATGCCAGGCGCCTCAACCGTGCCATTGCACAACTTGAAGCAGGAGAGGGCAAAAATAGAGAGCTGATAGAGTAATGATACTGAGTTTCGCAGACGATGCGTGGGACGATTATCTTTATTGGCAGCAAAACGATAAAAAAATACTCAAAAAAATCAATCGCCTCATCAAAGAGATACAGAGAGATCCTTTTGACGGGCTCGGAGAACCCGAACCGCTCAAATACAATTGGTCAGGCTACTGGTCTCGGCGTATTACGATAGAACATCGTTTGGTTTATAAAACCACCGAGAGTCATCTGCTTATTGCCCAGTGCCGATATCATTATCGATAAATGCTACTCAATCTCCGTCAAATCTGATTGTAAAACATGCCCCCTCACCACGATTTTCTACATGCAGCGTAGCGTGGTGTTTTTCTGCGATGGTGGTACTCATATAGAGACCGATACCGGTGCCTTTTCCCTCTGCTTTGGTGGTGACGTTGGCTTTGAAGATATCGTCGATGATCTCCTTGGGGATGCCTCCGGCATTATCTTCGATCTCCACTCGTTTTCCACTCTCATCATTGATGAGACGTATGCTGATCTTCCTCTGTGCAATGTGATGATCATTGAAGGCATCTTTGGCATTGCTGATGATATTGAGAATGAGATGTTTGAACTCATTTTCTGAGCCGGTGATTTCGATGGGGTCGTTGCGTTCGATCGTGACGGTGATCGCATTTTTCATCAACTCATCACGTGTCAGGAAGAGGACGGAGTCGATAACATCGCTCAGTTGAAAGCGCTGGTCCTGCTTGTTGGGGCGAAAAAAGCTGCGGAAGGCATCGAGTGTTGTGATCATATGCTCGATTTGAACTTGCATATTTTGACGGAACTCCTCGAGGTAGGCTTGATCGACTTTTCCCTCTTCAGCATCGATCCGGAGCAGTTCATTGTACATCGTAAGTGCATTGAGCGGTTGCTTCCACTGGTGGGCGGCAGCGTCCATCATCTCTCCCATCGCCGCCATCTTCGACTGCTGTACCAGCATCTTTTCATTGGCGATCCGTTTTTCAGTCTCCTGTGCCTCTCTTTTGCGTGCTTTTTCCAGGGCAGTGGTGCGTGCATTGAGATTTTGGACGAGGGAACCTATTTCACCTTTGTCGCTGCATTGCAGACGATCGTAATGCGCCTCACCTTCATTGAATTTCTCCTCAAGCTGCTTGCTGATCGACTGAATCGGCTTGACGAAGATCCGGCCCAGCAGCAGATAGCCGGCCAGCATCGCAAGCAGTGTCAAAACAACAATGATGCTGATCACGGTGAAGAAGGTCTTGTCATTCTGTGCAAGCACTCTCTCTTTGGGGATGCCGATGATGAGATTCCAACCGGTATGAAAGAAGTGGTAAACTGCTACAACACTGTCGTCGTCGAGCAGTGGGTCATCTTTTAGCAGGAAGACACTACTTTGAATATCTCTCTTGCGATCAGGGGTGGTTTCGCTTTGATATCGTTTCAGTATCGGCTCGATAAGATCGATCAGTTTCACTGACTTGGATGATTTTGCATCAGAGAGTTTTTCTGCTTGAATCCTCTTTTGAGCTAAAGCAGATTTTCCAATGAATCTCTCCTCTCCGTCGACCATCATCAGGTAGCTATGCTCAGAATTTGAGAGATCTTTGATGTGGCTTCGGCTGTGTGCACTGAGATCAAGATCGATACTCGCTACACCGATCCACTTGCCGTTACGGTAGATGGGGGAGACGATAGTGATCATTCGGACATGGGTGACAGGATCATCATAGACTTTGGTCCATCGTGTCTCTCCATCCTTCAGTATGCGCCCCAGTCGATAAAATTCCATCTCCTTGTAGTCGTCACTGCTTTTTTGCTGGTAGTCTGTGATCAGGTCGAAACCATTTTTTGGGTTTCGGTTGAAAAAGAGTATCTCATTTCCGTCATTACTACCATTCTCTTCAAGCCAGATTCCACCACTGACAAGGCCGATATCTCTCGAATCGGACGAGAGTACTGCAGAGATTATTTCCTGGCGTACGGATGGCTCTTCGGGCAGCTTTCCTGCGACAGAGGCAAGTACCATCGTCTTCTCTTCGGCGATAGACTCCATTCTGCTGATATCACGGATGATTTTGGACGTACTCAAAGCAACCTCCCTGGAGGCATTTTCCAGTATTTTGTTTTCTCTCAGGAGAAAAAAAGTCGTGACGATCGTCAGCAAAAAGAGCATATTGATAAGTATAAAGAAGCCAATGAGCTTCATTCGGACACTATGGTACCATTTGACTTTCATAGAAACACCTGATTATTTAATTTTATGACGATTTACAATTAGTCACAGATCGGAGCCTATTTGTTTTTACCCTACGATTATAGCGTAAGGGTTCTTCCCGTACCTCCCTGAAAATATCTTTCGCCAAAAAACTCTCTAAACATCGAAATCGCCAGATCACCGCTGCAGTGGGTAGGGCAGACGTATTGAACGCCGAGTGCATCAAGCGTTTCAGTGACTTCATTGATTTGTTCGGGATTGTCATACATCAGGTGAAAACCACCCATCAGGAGATAGATCGGTTTGCGGAGTATCTCTATGGCCCGTGCAGCGATATGGCTGATACCCGGATGTGCACAGCCGGTAATGACGATGAGACCTTTGTCGGTATCGATGATAATGGATTGTTCACCGATATTTCCCATCGTTCCGGTCGTGTAGGTTGAAGGCAGGATCTTTTGGGGTTCACTGTCGATCACGGTCACGCCGAGACTCTGCGCATCCAGGTCCCGGATCAAATGCTTCGAGAGTGAATCGGGCACATAGAGGTGCAGATTTGGATGGGCTTCCAGTACCGAATCCACGCCGCCGATATGGTCCCAGTGCGGATGGGAGAGTATCAGGGCTTCCGCCTTTTTCAAATCGACATCGAGTTTCTCCATATTCCGTAGCAATACCCGCCCGTTACTGCCGGTATCGAAAAGGAATGTCGTCTCGCCTGTCTCGACGAAGCAGGAGAATCCCCAGAGTGTCGGGAAGCCTTCGAGGTAGGCATAGTTGTCGAATACGATCGTGATCTTAATCTGTTTTGCAGCCATTTTCATCCTTCAGGTTGACGATATTTGCATTTGGGATTTTGTGTTCGATCAGCCAGGCAGCGAGATCGAACCATTCCGTGCCGCTGTTGAGGATAACGGAGTCGGCGGTGACGGCGATGCAGCCGCAGGTTTTGACTTTGGTATCGACTTGATCGGCTGTTTTGGCATGCATCGGAGATCCCAGTTTTTTGGCTGTGTCGTTGACCAGTTTGGCGAGTCTGCCGCTGTTGGAGACGGGGCGGTCAAAGAGCCAGAGTGCCTCTTTGACTTTCAATGTCTTGATAGTTTTTCCGACCAGTTCGACCGCCTCCTGTGTTTCGATACGAAGGGAGTAGGAGCCGTGGATGTTGGCGATATCCCGATAGCAGCCATCCATTCCCCGCAAGACGATACCGCCTCCCAGTGCCGCTTCGAGTGTGATGAGGAGATTGAAACCGTCGATGCAGAGGGATTTGCCCCTGAGAGAGTCGACAGTTTCCGGTGATCTGCGCGGGCTGCCGTCATTGGCGGCATGGGTGATCGCAAGTCGTTCGCGTTCTGTGAGCTGATAGTGGTTGCCCACCAGTTTCAGGGAAGCTTTGGACGGATAGCCGCGTGACAGCAGCCAGGAGAGATCGCAGACCGCTTTTTGCAGCAGCGCAACTCTTTGCGGATCGAAAAAACTGTGATCCTCCGGCGCCAATCCCCGATGTTTACGCATCTTTTTTGCACCGTATGGTGACAAACGCTCCTGTTCCGTGCCCCTGTTCGATACCACCCTTCATCTCTTTGAGCGTGTTGCCAAAGAGGGTTTGGACTGCGACACAATCGGAAAATCCGCTTTTTTGCAGGAGCTCTATGACCTCTTCGCTGCTGAAAAACCGTGCGGTTTTATAAAAACGACTCTCCACTTGATGCTCGAGATAAAATCTGCCAAGCGGTGTCTTTTTGTCGACAAAGCCGATGATCACACTGCCGCCGGGCTTCAGGATACGGTAGATCTCCCGCAGTGCTTTTTCTGCGCTGTCTACGAAGCAGATCGTCGTGACCATCAGTACGAAATCGTAGCTTTGATCATCGATCGGCAGATCCTCGGCGATACCCTCAAGGATCGTGATACCGCGTTTTCTGGCGATGGCAGCCATTTTGGCGGAGGGTTCGACTCCGGTTTTGATACCAAGCGGTGCGGCGAATCGTCCGGTTCCGACACCGATCTCGATTCCCTTCTCGAAGGAGGGCATCACTGCTTTGATCGCCTTGAGCTCCTCCTCATAAACCCTGCTGTGCTCTTCGAACCACTGATCGTAGTGATCGGTCAATGTGTCAAAAGGTTCAGTATTGGCCATGATGTCTCATTGCATATGTTCGGCGAAATAGTCCGCCATATTGGCCACTGTATCCACTTTGGCATAGTCAGACTCGGGGACTTCCACCCCCAACTTGTCGTTCAGCTCCGTCAGCAGATTCAGAAAGTCATAGGAGTCGATCTCCAGTGAACGCTGAATGTTGTCATCTTCAGGGATCTCTTCTCCCTCAAGTTCCGGTGCGATCTCGTAGATCGTCTCTTTGATCGTGGTTTTTATCTCTTCTTTCGTCATAATAGCTCCTCCGGTTTTTGCAGCAGTTGATTGAGTTTGTCCAAAAAGAGTGCGCCGGTCCGTCCGTCGGTGGCACGGTGGTCACCGGCCAGGGTCGCCTGCATCACTTTTCGGATCGCCAGGGCATCGCCTTCGACCCACGGTGCATCGACGATACGGCCCAGTCCGACCAGTGCCACCTGCGGGGGATAGATCACGCCATAGACCCGCTCGACACCCAGATCGCCGAGATTGGTGATGACGATCGTCTGTTTTGTCATTTCGGAACCGCGAAGCTTGCCTGAGCGGGTGCGGGTGATGAGATCACGGAATGCCGCCATCGTCTCATCGAGATTTTTCTCCTGCGCGTCGATCAGAGCAGGGGTGATCAGGCCGCCTTTTCTCAGGGCGATTGCGATACCGGGATGGATCGCATCACTGACCTGCAGGGCGTCATCTTTCCAGAAGCCGTTGAGCTCCGGTACCGCCTGCAGGGCTTTGACCACAGCACGGATCACCAAAGCTGCGGGAAGAATGCGCTCTTTGATGCTGCGTTTGCTGTTTTCTGCTTCCAGCCAACTTAGCGCCGGTGTCATATTGATCGAGGTCGAGAGGTAGTAGTGGGGGATTTCAGCATTGGAGCGGCTCATCGCTTTGGCGATCGCCTGTCTCATCCCGTCGGGTTTCGCCGGTTGTGCTGCTTTCGCTGCAGCCGCTTCGACATCTCTGAGGCCGATCTTTCTCTTGATCGTGGAGGCAAGTTTCTCCAAGTCGACACCCAGCTCCCGTGCTCTCTTGCGTGCCACCGGAGTGACCCGGATTCTCCTTTCGGCCTCCTCCTCCATCTTCTCTTCAGGTGCAGATGCTTCTTCGGGTGTTTCACTTGCAGGCGTTTCCTCTTTCAGTGCAGTGCCCTGCAGCGCTTCCAGCTCTTTTAGCAGATCTTCGGAGTTCTCTTTTTCTGTCCGGATCAGTGCCAGGGGGGCGCCCACGGGCGTTTCTGTTCCTGGTTTGACCAGAATTTTGTCGACGACTCCATCTTCGAAGACTTCGATCTCGATCACCCCTTTGCTGGTCTCCACTTCGGCGATGACCTGATCCTTTTTGACCCGGTCACCCTCCTTGACCTTCCACTCCATCAATCTGCCTGACTCCATATCGGCGCCGAGGCTCGGCATCTTGAAAATACTCATGCGTCCTCCATCACTTTGTGTGCCATGGCGACGATCTTGGCAGGGTTGGGCAGGGCTGCCTCCTCCAGATGCCTGGCATAGGGGATCGGTACCTCCATCGTACAGACACGCCCCATCGGCGCATCCAATTCGTAGAAGGCCTGCTCATTGATACGGGCCATAATCTCTGCGGAGATACTGCCGGATTTCCACCCCTCATCGACGATCATCACACGATGGGTTTTTTTGACCGAAGCCATGATCGTCTCATCATCCAGTGGCCGCAGGGAGCGCAGGTCGATCACTTCGGCATCGATACCCTCCTTCTCCAGGGTTTCTGCCGCTTCCAGTGCCTTGAAAAGATTGATACCGTAAGCCAGGATCGTGATATCTTTCCCCTCTTTTTCTACTTTTGCTTTACCGATCGGCAGTGGCTTCAAGGTAATATCGAGCGTGCCTTTGGCATTGTAGAGCAGGGCATTTTCGAAGATCAGTACGGGGTCGGGGTCTGCCAGTGCCAGTCCGATCATATCGTGTGCATCCTGTACCGTGGCGGGGGTAAGGACTTTGAGTCCGGGGATATGGGCATACCATCCCTCCAGACTGTGGGAGTGCTGTGCCGCGAGCTGCTTGCCTGCTCCTGTCGCCATACGGATGACGATCGGGACATTGATCTGTCCGGCGGACATGTGCTGCAGTGTGGCAGCATTGTTCATGATCTGATCGAGTGCCAGGAGACTGAAGTTGACCGTCATGATCTCGATGATGGGGCGCATCCCGTTCATCGCCGCACCGATCCCTGCACCGGTAAAACCTGATTCGCAGAGTGGTGTATCGACGATACGTTCCGGGCCGAACTCTTCGAGCAGTCCCATACTGACAGCATAGCTGCCCCCGTAACGGCCGACATCCTCACCGGCGAGAAATACCCGCTCATCCTCCTGCATCGCAGTTCGGATCGCTTCACGCATCGCTTCGCGATAGGTTGTTTCACTGCTCATGATGCTACCTCCGGTGAATAGACATATTTTTCCAGATCCGCTATATCTTCCCAGGTGCCGTTCTCGGCGAATGCAACGGCATCTTCGATCACTGCCTCTACCTCTTTCTCGATCGTATCGGCATCGATCTGCGACCAGAGCCCGGCCTCTTCCAACTTCTTCCGGAAAGTGACCAGCGGCCCCTTCTCTCTCCACTTCTCTACCTCTTTCTTGTCGCGATAGAGTTCTGCATCGAACATCGAGTGGGCACGGAAACGGTAGGTCAGGCACTCCAGGAAGACCGGCCCTTTGCCGGAGTGGATATGCTTGAGTGCTTTTTCTGTAGCATCTGCAACGGCGATGACGTCCATCCCGTCGATCTGATGGGATGTAATATTGTAGCTTTTGGCTTTGTGGGCGATGTTGGTTTCGGATTCGGCATATTTCAGGGCCGTCCCCATACCGTAGAGGTTGTTTTCGCAGACAAAAAGGACGGGAAGCTGCCAGAGTGCGGCGAGGTTGAGCGCTTCGTGGAACTCTCCCTCTGCGACCGCTCCATCTCCGAAGAAGCAGACCGTAACCCGGTCACGATTCAGCCGCCTGTCCGCCAGTGCCATTCCGACTGCCAGCGGCAGGCCGCCCCCGACGATCGCATAGCCGCCATAGAAACGTTTGCTGACATCGAAGAGGTGCATCGACCCGCCGCGTCCGTGTGAAATCCCCTCTGCCTTTCCGTAGAGTTCCGCCATCACTCTGTCGGCTGGAATACCGCGGACCAGTGCGTGGCCATGCTCGCGATAGGTGGCGACGATGGCGTCTTCCTCGTCAAGGGTGCGGATAACACCGGTCGCCACCGCCTCTTCGCCGATATAGAGGTGTAGAAATCCGCGGATCTTCTCGGCACTGTAGAGTTCGACACACTTCTCTTCGAAGCGCCGGATCAGAAGCATCTGGTGGTAATAATCTTTTGCCCGGTCCACATTCAGTTTGAGACTCATTCTTTCTCCTTTTACTTTTCCAGTGTCGAAGTATCGCCCTCGGGCAATCCCAGCTCTCTGGCTTTCAGCAGCCGGCGCATGATCTTGCCGCTGCGGGTCTTGGGCAGGTTCTCCTGAAATTCGATCTCTTTGGGGGCGACAGCCGCTCCCAGCTTTTTGCGCCCAAAACCGATCAATTCACGTTTGAGTTTGTCGGTCGGCTCATAGCCGCTCTTGAGCGAGACGAAGGCTTTGACGATCTGGCCGATCA
>JAOZOG010000570.1 GCA_029933395.1 Sulfurovaceae bacterium
AATGTCAGGGAGGGGGACTTCATCGACTATGATGATGACATCGATCTGGCAGTTATGCTTCATTCGGACTCACTGGAGGAGATAGCCAAAGAGTGGTTCGCCCTCAGGTCCGAACTGGGCAGGCGAGGACTCCTGGACAGAAGCTTTGTCGGCGATATGCACTGCAAGCTGAAGAGCGATAGGGTGAGTGTGGATCTCTTTCCTGCCTGGATCATCGATGGGAGACTCTATATCTTTCCCCATACATTCGGAGAATTGGACGCTTCGGCCTTTTATCCGCTGCAGACTGTCGTGATAGAGGGTGCGAAGATCGCCATTCCCGGCAAACCGAGTCAGATTCTGACACTGAACTACGGAGCCGACTGGTCAACGCCGGATCCCTCCTGGTCTTTTGACTGGCCGGAAGCTTATGAGAAATTCAAAGATTTTATCGCGGCACTGAAAAGAGAGAAGGGGGTTCGAGTCCTATGAAGCGTGTCATCACCTATGGAACGTTCGATCTTTTTCATATCGGGCATTTGAATCTGCTGAAAAAGGCAAAAGAGATGGGGGATGAACTGATCGTTGCCGTCTCGACAGATGCGTTCAATGCATCGAAAGGGAAAAAGACATTGACTCCCTACCGACAGAGGAGAGAGATCGTCCAAGCGGTCAAATATGTCGACAGGGTCATATCCGAAGAGAGATGGGGGCAGAAAATTCAGGATATCGGGAAGTATGATGTAGATCTCTTCGTGATCGGAGAGGATTGGGAGGGAAAGTTTGATTTTCTGAGGGAGTATTGCGAGGTGGCGTATCTCCCGAGAACGGAGGGGGTATCGACGACACTGCTGAAAAAGTATCTGAATGCACTGCTCTCTGTGAGCAGGGAGGATTTCTCCGGAGCGGCCAAGATACTGGAAACCATGAAAGGGGATTTGCCCCGATGAAGCGGAGTATCTATATCCATGGGGGAATGTACAAGACGGCCTCTTCGACGTTGCAGAACTTTCTCTTCGACAATAGAGAGAAGCTTATGGAGGAGGGCTGGTACTACCCCCTCTCCGGGCTGGTCAGGCAGCGCGGGCTGGGTCATCGCCATTTTCACCTCGCAGCGGGGATGGCCTGGCGTGATGATTACCGGTATTGGGATGAGCTGAAAGAGGAGCTGGACGGTATCGAGTATGAGAATATCGTTCTGTCGCATGAGAATTTCTACAGTCCTCAGATCGATCCCGTGAAAGTAGCGGATCTTCTGATGGGCTATCGGATCAAGCTCGTCATATATGTTCGTCACC
>JAOZOG010000571.1 GCA_029933395.1 Sulfurovaceae bacterium
TTCTGTCTGACGACAGCCGCTTCGATACCCGGAAGCGGTCTGCCCATCGAGCCAGGCTGTATATCCTGAGAGAGATAGTTGGCGATCATAATCCCGCCTGTCTCTGTCTGCCACCAGTTGTCGTGGATAGGCATCTTGAGCTTTTCTACACCCCAGACTACCGCTTCGGGATTGAGTGGTTCACCGACACTCTGTATCAGGCGAAGATGGGAGAGGTCAAAACGTTTTAGCGGATCAATATCGAGTCGCATCAGTCGGCGGATCGCGGTTGGGGCGGTATACCAGATAGAGACTTTGTGCTCCTGAAGGATACCGTACCACCGCTCCGCATCGAACTCCGCTTCATCGACGATATTGGTCACGCCATGCAGCCAGGGTGCGATGATCCCGTAGGAGGTGCCTGTCACCCAGCCCGGGTCGGCGGTACACCAGTAGATATCATCGGGGTGAAAATCCAGCACATAGTGGCCGGTCGCCCAGTGGGTATAGGCTGCTTTGTGGACATGGATCACCCCTTTGGGCATCCCGGTCGTTCCGCTGGTGAAGTGGAGCAGCGACATGTCTTCGGGATCAGTTGGCTGGATTTCGAATTGGTCTGACGCTTTTTCCATCAGGCGCGGCAGCGAGAGGACCCGTTCGTCGAGATCCTCGTCGGCATCGATGAGTAGAATGGTGCGCAGTTCCGGAAGCTGATCGAGCAGGGGGGCAATCTTCTTCTTGTAGAGGCGGGTAGTTGTCAGCACTCCCCTGGCATCCCCGCGCTGCATCCGCTGCAGGATCGGTTCGGGCCCGAATTGTGAAAAGAGGGGGCACATCACACTGCGGTTTTTCAAGATCCCCATCGCGGCGATATAGAGTTCGGGAAGCCGTGTGGAGAGGGTATAGATCCGCTCGCCTTTTTTGAAACCGAGTGATTGGATCACATTGGCGAATTTTGCACTCTCTTTTTTCATTTCGGCAAAAGTAAACGTACGCTTCTCGCCCTTTTCGCCCAGCCAGATCAAGGCTGTTTTTTCAGCGAGTGGGCCTTCGGCATGCCGGTCGATCGCTTCATAGGCGATATTCAATCCTCCCGAAGGGAGGCCGTCAAACGCTTTGGCTACATCGTCCCAGGAAAAGGTATTGTACTCTTCCTGATAATCAATCATATTGGGTTTTACGACGAAACTATCTTTCTTTTTCCTGATCCAGCTTTTTTCCATCCTCTATCCTTTTTATCAGGCTTGAGATACTCTTGATTATGATAGGACAAAGTATATTTTAGATAGCTTATG
>JAOZOG010000158.1 GCA_029933395.1 Sulfurovaceae bacterium
CTTGCTGGAGGTTGGCGGTATTCCGTTGATTGTCTGGCATATCGAAAACCTGGCGCATGCCGGCTTCAGGGAGATTGTTGTCAATATCGCGCATCTGGGATATCAGATTCCTGAAGCTTTGGGGGATGGATCGGAGTGGGGGGTGAGGATTATCTATTCGGATGAGCAGGAGGAGGGTGCACTGGAGAGTGCCGGGGGGATTATCAAGGCACTGCCGCTGCTGGGCGAGGAGACTTTTTTGGTCGTCAATGGGGATGTCTGGTGTGAGTATGATTTCGATCCCGAAAAAGAACTGAATAATGGCATTCTGGCGCATCTAATCCTTGTGCCAAATCCTGAGCATAATCCCAAAGGAGATTTCGCACTGCAGGACTCTCTGGTGAGAGAAGAGGGACGAGAGAAGTATACTTTTTCGGGTATCGGCTACTATTCACCCAAACTCTTCGAGGGGGTACCGTATGGCAAGCAGCCTCTGGCACCGATCTTGAAAGCAGCGATGCAGGAGGGGAGGGTGAGTGGTGAGCTCTTCGAGGGGGAGTGGCGGGATATCGGTACGCCCGAGCGGCTTGAGGTACTCAATAGAGATCTCTTTTCGGAGGATTAATTTTTTATTTGGTTGAAAAAGACTAAACTATTCTTATGCAAAGGGTTGGAAGTCTTCTTGGATCGGTCATTCTACTACTCACCTTCCAGATAACGCTCTATGCCAAAATATTGACCGTCGGAGTCGCATCGGGCGCCCTGTCGATGGACCCCTATGCTTTTGAGGAGCTGGCGACGATCTCTATCCTCTCCAATATTTTCGAAGCACCAGTGACGCTGGATAGGGACCTGAAGGTGCGTCCCGCACTGGCAAGTTCCTGGGAAAATCCGAAACCGACCGTCTGGATCATGCATCTGCGCAAAAATGTCCATTTCCATAACGGCAGCGGGTTCGATGCCGATGATGTGGTCTTCTCCTTCGATCGCATCAAACATTGGGCGCGTTCGGGTTTTCGTGGGGAGGTGGCGATGATCGAGTCGGCGGAGAAGATCGATGATTATACGGTGCGCTTCACGACTCGCAAGCCTTTTCCTCTCTTTCTCAAAAAGCTCTCACGACTGCGTATTCTCGACAAGGAGACGCTGGCGGGCAAGACGGACGACTGGATCGCCAACCATCCGATCGGTACCGGCCCCTACCGTTTCGTGGAGTGGCGCAGGGGGGACCGCATCGTTCTAAAAGCCCATCCGAAATACTGGAAAGGAAAGCCGTACTTCGACGACCTGATCTTCAAGCCCCTGACCGACAGTGCCACGCGGGTGGCGGCGATCCTCAGTGGTATCGTGGATCTGATCAACCGGATACCTACGATGGATACGAAGCGGATACGCGACCATAAGGAACTGCGTTTCTTCAAGCGTCCCGGATTGCGTCTGATCTATCTGCAGATGGATCAGCACCGGAAGCACTCACCCTATATTCAGACGCCGGACGGCAAAAATCCTCTCTTGGACAGGCGTGTCCGACAGGCACTCTACTATGGGATCGACGAGGTAGCAATCGTGCGCTACATTATGAGTGGCTTTGCGTTGCCTGCTGGGCAGTTGAGTCCCGAAGCGGTTTATGGCTACGATCCGACGATAAAGCGACCCGATTACGATCCCCAGAAAGCCAAAGCGCTGCTGAGAGAAGCGGGCTATCCTGATGGATTTACGATACTTCTCGACACTCCCAATAATCGCTACGTCAACGATGCACAGATCGCCGAAGCGGTTGCCGTCTCTTTGGCGAAGATCGGTATCCATGTGAAGGTCAATGCGATGCCGAAATCCCGCTTTTTTGGTCAGATCAGCCGTCTGGATACGAGCTTTTTTCTCGTTGGCTGGGAGAATGTCGGTGGGGATGCGGGATCGATGATGAGCTCCTGTATCCACAGCTACGACAGTAAACGCGGCTATGGGCGCTATAACTACGGGCGATTTTCCGATCCGCGATTTGACCGTCTCTTTGAATCCTCCCAGGAGGAGATGGATGCCGACAAACGGCTTGCACTGCTTCGCAAGGCCCAGAGGATTGCCCTGGTCGAGGATCAGGGTGTCATTCCGCTTCATTTTCAGGTCGATCTCTATGCAGCGAAGCAATCGATCCGCTTCACGCCGAGACTGGATGGGCAGATCCGCGCCTTCGAGATCACAGAGGAGTCGCCCTGATGCTGCGATTTATCCTGGACCGCCTCTTTCATACTTTTCTGGTGCTGCTTGCGATCAGTTTCATCACCTTCTTTATTATGTATAAAGCGGGTGATCCGGTACAGCTGCTGCTGCCACCGGATGCGACGCAGGCACAGGTAGTGCAGATGCGGCATACGCTGGGGCTCGACGGCTCTTTCCTGACGCAGTACCGAAGCTTTCTCGTGCAGCTTTCCCATGGTAATCTCGGCACCTCCTTCGTCTATGGCGAACCGGCACTCAAGGTGGTGATGGAGCGCCTCCCTGCGACACTGGAGCTGGCGGTCCTGGCGATGCTGCTTTCGATCCTGATCGGCATCCCACTGGGGGTGATCGCCGCTGTCAATGCCGGGAAGTGGAAAGGAAAAGCGATTATGCTCTTTTCGCTGGCTGGTATCTCCATCCCTGTTTTTTGGATCGGGATGGTGCTGGTACTGATCTTTTCGGTGCTTTTTGATCTGCTGCCTTCGTCGGGCAGGGGAGAGGTCTATCTCTTTACCAGTGCATTGACCTGGGATGGGATACGCCACTTGATTATGCCGGTGGTGACACTGGCGCTTTTTCAGCTGGCGCGGATCATTCGGTTGACGCAGAGTGGGATGAGGGAAGTGCTGACGCAGGACTATATCAAGTTTGCCAGAGCGAGAGGATTGCCGGAGCACAAAGTAGTCTATGGCCACGGACTGCGTAATGCGCTGATCCCTCTGGTGACGGTGATTGGCCTGCAGTTTGGGCAGCTCATCGCTTTCACGATCGTTACGGAGACGATCTTCGCCTGGCCGGGTACAGGCAAGCTGATCATCGACTCCATCCAGAACCTCGACCGTCCGGTCGTAGTCGCCTACCTTCTGGTGATCGCGCTGATCTTCGTCGTGATCAATCTCATTGTCGATCTACTCTATACACTGATCGACCCGAGGATGCGTCTGGTATGAAACGGTCCTCCTCATTTTGGTCACTCTTTTTCGAGTCAAAAACCGCACTCTTTGGATTGATACTCTTTTTACTCTTTGTGGCAATGGCGATTTTGGCACCCCTGATAGCCCCACAGGATCCCTATGACCTGAGTCAGATCTATCTGCACAACAGTTTTCGCCCGCCCGGATCATCCTTCTGGCTGGGGACGGATGAGATGGGACGGGATGTCTATTCGGCGATCCTCTATGGCTTGCGCACATCACTCTATGTGGGGGTGGTCAGTACGCTCCTCTCGATGGTGATCGGTTTGGTGATCGGCCTGATTTCGGGATATTATGGCGGATGGGTCGACCGGCTGATGATGCGCCTGGCTGATATCCAGCTCTCTTTCCCGGCGATTTTGATCGCACTGATCGTGATGGCGCTCTGGGGACAGGGTATCAACAAAATCATCGTGGCTATCACCATCGTCAGTTGGGTCTACTATGCACGTACCGTGCGGGGCGTGGTGCTGCAGGAGAAGGAGCGGGAGTATGTCCAGTCTGCCAGAGCACTGGGGATGGGGAGTGGGAGAGTGCTTTTCGGTGAGATACTGCCCAATGTCCTCTCGCCGGTGATCGTATTGGCGACAGTTCGTATCGCCTATGCGATCGTTTTAGAGGCGACACTGAGTTTTTTGGGGGTGGGTGTCCCTATCACGGAGCCCTCACTGGGGACGCTTATCTCCAATGGGTACCAGGCACTCTTTAGCGGTTATTGGTGGACCTCTGTTTTCCCGGGTGTAGTATTGGTGCTGCTTATCATCTCGATCAATCTACTGGGTGACCGCTTGCGTGAAGTGATGAACCCGACGGGAGGTGACTGATGGCACTGCTGGAAGTAGAGGGGCTGCGTACCCATTTCTTTACCAGGGAGGGAGAGGTCAAGGCGGTAGACGGTATCGATTTCGCTTTGAAACAGGGTGAGATTCTGGGGATCGTCGGTGAGTCGGGTGCGGGCAAATCGGTGACAGGTTTTTCGATCCTGGGCCTGATCGATACACCGGGACGTATCGTCGGAGGGAGGATCCATTTCGAAGGGAAGGATCTGACGCAGCTGAGTCCATCGGAGTACCAGCAGATTCGAGGCAGTAAAATCGCCACGGTATTTCAGGATCCTCAAACGTCACTCGACCCGGTTATCACGATCGGGAGACAGCTCGTCGAGACACTGTTGACCCATCGACCGGAAATGGCGGGGCGGCAGGCTGAGGAGCATGCCATTGGGATGCTCAAGCGTGTTGGGTTGCCCTCTGCCGCTGAACGGATGCATAACTATCCCTATCAACTCTCAGGCGGGATGAAACAGCGGGTGGTGATCGCGATGGCGCTGCTCAACGATCCGCATCTCCTGATCGCCGATGAACCGACAACGGCACTGGATGCAACGATACAGGCGCAGATCCTCTATCTGATGCAGCAACTCGTCAAAGATTTCAACTCGTCACTGATCTTCATTTCGCATGATCTCGCCGTCGTATCACAGATCTGCGACACGATTGCAGTGATGTATGCCGGCCGTATCGTAGAATATGGCAGCAGAGAAGAGATACTCTCCGATCCGAAGCACCCCTATACGCAGGGGCTGATCGCCTGCCTGCCCGCACTGGACGGCAGCAAGAAGCGGCTCAAACCGATCCCCGGAACGATGCCTTCGCTGCTGGATCTGCCGCAGGGATGCTACTTCAAGGATCGTTGTCCGCTGGCTGATGCGCAGTGTGACCTCTATCCACCAGAGCGGATTGTCGCAGGAAGGAGGGTTTCGTGCCACAAAGTCTAGAGAAGATCGTGGAGATCTCCGCAGTGACGAAAACCTTTGAAGTCTCTTCGGG
>JAOZOG010000026.1:0-12369 GCA_029933395.1 Sulfurovaceae bacterium
ATGCGAATCCTGAATATACAGACATATTGAAAGGAAGCTGATGAAGGAGATACTGAAGCTGTTGACACATGAGGTGTCGAGGATAGCCGGGAAAGAAGTCGATCCGGCTATCGTGAGAAATTCATTGCTTTTTACCATGGCATCCGTTATGGGTCTGAAGCGTATGTATTATACCAGAAACAATGTAAAAAAATACGCGAATTTCTTCGGCATAACGATCGCTCCGTCAGGAGAAGGCAAAGACCTGTCGCTGATGGTGTGCGAAGACATGTTCGCGAACACGATAGAGATATACACGAAAGTCACCGAAGAGAGGTTCAGGGCGCTGAACGACAAGCTCCCGACGGGAGACACCGGAAACGAAGAGATGGATTTCATCGTGCCGTCGCAATACAAAGTGTCCCTGCAGGGAACCAGCCAGGGCATGATGAGAGTCGCCAACTTCTACAACAGAACGGACAAAGGATCGCTCAATGTCGTATCGACGGAATTCGGGCACGAGCTCAACAGCGACACACTGCCTGTGCTCACGAAACTGTGGCAGGAAGCCAAAGCCGACGGAAGCACGAACGTCAACGAAAAATATCCTCCCGTTTCCGACGTACCTACGAATATCATACTGTTTGGCTCGAACGCTCCATTCGAACGCAACGGAAAAAGACACGACATGCTCGTCGAAACTATCGAGTCGGGCCTTGCTCGACGAACTTATTTTGTCTGGTCTGACAGCGACACTATACGGACGATCGAATACGGACGGAAAAGCCTTCGAGATGACATACGGGAATATGGAAAAGCTGTGGTGGAGAACATACTGGGACATGGCGAGCAGGTATATTTCTCACCGGAAGCCGAGAAGGAACTCTCCAGATACAAATCCAAGCTCATAGAGGCCTTCAACAAGACGCCTTCGGAGTGGAACAGGATCAAAACCTCGAACATAGACAAAATCGAAAGACTCGCAGTCATATTGACGATTCTGGACATGTCCGAAAAAGTGGAACCACGGCACATCGACGAAGCCATAGAGATATCGGAAGAGAGCGACGAAGCCATGGAGAAAGTGATCAGGCCGATCATGCCGTATGTCCAGATGTACAAACTGCTGATGCTCGAAGAAGCGGGACTGACGATCACGGAGATGATAGAGCTCGGAGTCAGGATGAAGACGAAGAGAGAGATCGACGATGCCGTGGAACTGCTCGAAGAGTATGCCTACAGGAAAAACCAGAAGATCAGAAAGATCGGAAAACACAAGCTCGCTCTCGAAAGCCTTCCGGGAACGGACCTGCAGAAAATAGTCGTATCGGTCAACATGGACAAAGAGAATCCGCAGGGAACCAGGTTCGCAGGGCATGAGGTTCCGTTCTTCGGAGAGAAGATGACCGTAGAGGAGCTGGTCAAGAGCGAGGTGGTTCCATCGTTCTGCCTCGTGCATTTCGAAAACGAGAAACGCAATTCGAAAAATGCGATACCGGGACAGAATGCGATAGCGTTCGACATCGATACGGGAATGACCCTGGAGGAAGCGTTCGCCATATTCAAACCTTTCACGTACATCATCTACACCACCAAATCGCACAGAAAAGAGAAGAATGGCGAAACGTGCGACAGGTTCAGAATACTGCTTCCGACGAAGACGATGTTCTACGTCAATCCGGAACAGCACAAAGGACTGATAACGAACATAGCGGAACTGCTGAAGCTTCCGAACTACGATGTCTCGACCAGGAACCAGGATCGGCTATGGTACACCAATCCGAACACCACGATCTACAAGAACATGGCTGACCTGCTCGATATCGACTGCTGTATACCGGATACGGAAAAAGAGGAGCGTGCGACGAAAGCGGTCAAGTCGGTGGACGAAACCAAAATATCGGAAGACAGACGTGTCCAGGGCATGATCAAATGGACACTGGCGAACACCACCGAAGGGAACAGAAACAACATGCTTTTGAGGCTTCACAGATTCGTCCTGGATTTAACCGGAGACAAAGACGAAGCCGATAGAATAACGTATGGAACCAACAGCATGCTTCTCGAACCGTTGAACGAAATGGAACTGCAGAGGACGGTATGCCGCTGAAGGAAGTGCACAGCATAGAGCTGGACATGAACATCTACCACAGCGCATATATCGTCTGGAGACGCAGAGACGGAAGCGTGGTGAGAAAGGTCAAGGTCAAATGGAACCAGCGGTGGGATGCATTCGGCAAGGCACACAAGGCGTGGTTCCGAAACAAATTCGAGCTGGGCGATGCTCGTTAAACGGCCCAGAGTTCAGTAGTAGGTGGCATGATATGGAGACCGGGTTTGTTGCAAGCGCCCGGTCTTCGCTTTACAGGAGGTGAAACATTGCAAAAGTAGTCATCATAGCCGGACGATCCGGTATGGGCAAAAGCACGAGTTTCCGAAACATGAATCCGAAAGATACCCTATTGATCAAAACGATCAACAAGCCTCTTCCGTTCCCTGAAAAAAAACAGGGATGGAAAGCTGTCGACCCTGAAACGGGCGAAGGAAACGTCTTCCAGACGGATCATGCGGATACGATAATCGCGGTGATGAAGAAAGCCCCGTCCAAGGGATTCAAGAACATCATCGTAGACGACGGAACATACGTCATGGTGGATGAATTCATGCGCAGGGTCACGGAACGGGGATACGACAAATTCTCGGAAATGGCATTCAACGTATGGAACATCATCAAACAGGCGGAAAAGCTTCCGGAAGATGTGATCGTATTTCTGATATGGCACATCGAAGAATCCCCGACTGGTTCCATCAAATTGAGAACGGTCGGAAAGCTGACGGACGAGAAAGTGGACATACCGGCAATGTGCACGGTGGTTCTGCTCGCCGACAGAGTGGACGGACAGTATATCTTCCGGACACAGAATACGGGTATGGACATAGCGAAAAGCCCGATAGGGCTGTTCGAAGAAGAGGCGATTCCAAACGACATGAAGGAAGTGGAATCCAAAATCAGAAAATATTACGGAGAATAGACATGACAATAATCCTCGACAAAGCCGATCTGCACAACGCGATCAACGAATACATCCGAAGCCATTTCGGAACCAGTCTCGTTCTGACGAGCTACAAAGTAGGCAATCTCAAAGGCAAAGGCCAGGGAGAGTACAGAGTGACTGCGGAAGTGGACAACAACGGATCGAAAGAGACAGAGCAGACAAAGGATGAAGCATGAGTTTCGACTGGGGTGTGTCGAGCGAAATGCTCGAAGAGGAAGTGAAGAAAGAGGAAGCGGCGCAGGCCAAACGCGGAATACCGGAAAGCGGAATCTATCCTGCGGTGGTCAAGAAAGCCTATCTTTCGAGAAGCCAGGGAGGAGCCCTCGGATTCAATCTCGAACTCGCGGAACTGGACGGCAATCCGATAGACGGAGAAGGCAGAACGTTCTACTATACGGGATGGATCAAGTCCGGAGACGCGAAAGGCAACAAAACGACATGGACGAGAAAGATCAAAGACGAGAAGACCGGTGAAGAAACGACCGTCGAAGTCCTGCTCCCGTCGTGGTTCCAGGTAGAGCACATCCTCGCGATAGCGGGAAAGAAACTCGAAGAGCTACAGCCGCAGGATGCAACGATCGAACGGTTCGGACAGCAGGAGAACGTCAAGATCATACCGGAGCTGGAGGGAACCAAGACGAAGATCGTAGTCCAGCAGTATGAAAACGAATACAACAACGAAGTGACGATCAAATACGATATCCTCGACTTCCTGAAGCCGGACGGCTCCGCTGTCGGTTCCGGACGGGACGAAGCGAAGTGGGCGAAATACCTGGAGCGCAATCCGATCAAGCTTCTGAAAAAGAAGCAGGAAAAGAAGACGGAACTGTCGCCGGAAGAGCAATCGGCCGTCAACAAGTGGTAAACCATGGAAGTCGAAAAAATCCTTCTGGAAGCCACCAAATATGGAGGAAACTCCGAAAGTGGGCAGAAATCTATTTCTGCCTCGTCTCTCGTGGACGATCCGTTGCGCTTATGGTTGAGATGGAAGCACGGAGTGCCGCCGTCGGACACGGTCACACAGGCTACGATCGGAAGCCTCGTGCACCTTGGAATGGAGAAAATCATCGAGACGCTGGAGCCGGTGGTTCCATTGACGAAACATCTCGAAAGTGAAGTCGAAGTCGGATGCAAGATGGACAAAGGATGGTCGTTCTCCGGAACCATCGACATACTCGACCATGAAACGAAAACGATCTACGACGTGAAAGTCGTAAAGAAGTACAGGATAGAGAAACTGCGCAAAGAAGAGCCGGACGATCCGTATATCTGGCAATTGAACGCCTATCGGTATATGCTCTGCAGGCTCGGCGTAAATTACAAAAACATGAAAGTGATAGGATTGTCGTGCGATGCGGGATTCGATTTCAGAAGCGGAAAAATGACGAACGTATTGAACATCGTCGACGTTCCGCTGATCGAAGATGCCTATATCGAAGACAGGTTCAACGAACAGGCGAAAATACTGAACGACCATATCGCGATGGATACACCGCCGGAAAAATGCAGAGATACATGGCCGAGAAAAGTGAACGGAAAGACGATCCCGGTAAGATGCGTGGCATATTGCGACTATTCGAGCCTGTGTCCGCATTTCAATCCAAAAAGGGAAACCGTTCTGGCGGCGTTCGGATGTTGACATGGAACCAGTGCTGACGGTACGGATAGCCTATCCAAAAATCGGTTCGGGAAAACACAAGAATTCTCTCTATTCCATGAACGTTCTGGATAAAATCCACTGGTCTACGAAAATGAAAATCCACCAGCGGCTGAAGCTACAGCTCAAGGAGTGGTATTTCGAACCGCACAAAGGAGAGCCGTACAAAAGATTGACGATAACATGCAAAGTGCTTCGCCACACGAGACGCAAATTCGATGCGGTAAACGCCGCATCGGTGGTAAAGGTGGTGGAAGATATTCTTACCGATCTCGGATACGTGAACGACGACGACGGCAACCATATCGATCTGCCGCCGTCGGAATACGTCTCCGGGCTCGACGAAACGATGCTCGAAATCAATGTGAAAGGCGAACGATGAGCGATTACACACTCGAAGACCTGTACCAGTGCTCGCTGGACGAATACTGCGAAAAGATGGGAACCACGCCCGGTGAACTGCTGGACAGGAAATACAGAAAAATCGACATCCTCGAAGAGGCGTACGACAAAGTCATCGAAAAGAGGAAAGACATGAGCTTCGCCCTGCTGGCAAGAGCGATCAACGAGAAAATCCATTCGGAACGCAAAGCGATAGACCGGATAGAGAAATGGGCGAAACAGAGCAGGAACAGAAAATGAAACCCATGAGCTTCGGAGAATACCAGGTATGGCGCAGAGAGAACGTCAAATCGGAAGACGGGCTTGCGTGGTTCCCGATGGGAAAACACAAACCGAAAATGTCTCCGGAAGAAGCGATGGCCTATTACAACATGAAACTGTTCGATGCATGGATGGAGCTCGGATACATCAAAAGCGAATGTGTAAAAAAATCGGCATGGAAAGATTTCTGGCATGCCGCAGAAGCCACCATCCGGCATCTGCCTCCGCATACGCAGGCGGCTATACGGGAGGTGTTCGCCTACGGATACGTTCTTGGATACGAGAAAGGAAAAGAATGCACATTACACGCAGAGAAGTGATGGCGATGGTTTCCGACAAAGAGGAAAAAAAGATGGTCTCCGTCCTGCTGTCGAGAATGCCGATCGTACCGATAGGAAAAGAATCCGAAAAAGAATACGGAACGGGAGACTACGGATTCGTGAACTGGAAGTACGATCGGAACCAGTTGCTGAACGCACTGATCGACAGACGGAACAAGACGAAAAGCGAAGCCTACAGACAGGTTATAAAAAAACTCACAGAGGGTATGGTTTAGGCATGAACGACGAAGAGATAAGGAAACATATATATATCTACCTGAAAGGGTATAAATCGCACACGGAAATAACTCTGGCGCAGTGGTTCCGTTCGAGAGAAATATGTCTTTCGAGCAAAAAAGCCAAAACGATGATGAACGTGATCGAAAGGGGTTCGCGATGAGTGTCCTGACGATGTTCTTCATAGGGGCGGGAATCTTCATGGCGATCATCTGGTATGCGATTATCAAAAGCATCATGCAGTCGAGAAAGGAACGGCTGGAGGACGGAATCGACGAACACGATCCGGAATACAAAATAAAGGAATTTTAATGAAAGAACTGTTCAAGTATACATTGACCGAAAACGACGACAAAGACCTGGAGTATCATGCGGAGATTTCTGCGGAAGAGGGAGTCGATACCGGAAAAGTGGTGAAAGGTTTCGCGCTCGTCATGTACGATCTGCTCGGAAAGAATCCGGAGCATCTGAAAACGATCGGAAAGTCGATGATGGATTATTCGGATATGTTGAAGAAAGCGGGCGAAGAGCCCGCAGATCAGAAGCCGTAGGTCACGCCTACGCTGGCTCCATTGTAGCCGCCTTCGGCATCGTAGCCCTTGACGTTGATCCCCCAGGAACCGACACCGTACATGATGCCGATGGCACCCGCACTGGTTCCGCCATAGCTGGAACCACCCACGCCGATACTGAATCCCTGGTGATCCGGGTTCAGTTCGACACTGCTCACAGCGGCCATCGCACTGCGAAACGCTTCACGGTCGCATTCGCACACTCCCGCTTCACCCTGCGGGCCTTGAGGGCCTGTAGGGCCTTGAAGCCCTTCATTTTCAATATAGACCGGAAACGGCCTCATAGCGAACACAGCTGTAGCCATCAGTGCCAGCACTGCCAACTTCTTCATTGGTTCTCCTTCATAAGATGCAATTCACGATCCAACTGGTCATATACCTTGTTCTGTGTACCGGAGCCAGTCTGAACCTGTACTTCTATTATACTACATCCATTCAGGATCGCAATGAGAGCGGCCGTCGCAACAATGGCCAGAACCATGATCCACGCTTCTTTATCCATCTACCCTACCCTTTGGGCGGAGATGAAAGCCTTCAGCACCTCGCACACGGCTCCGCCTTCTTTCGTGCATTGAACCCTCAAATCGATAATCCCGGGCAACGTCATATTCATCACGCTCGAAACTTCAACCACTTCGATATTGTGTCTGTCCTTCACCTCTTTCTCATATTCCACTCCCCACGAAGAACCGCCGTCGAGACTGAACCTGTAGAAGAAGCTCTGGCTCGTGGAAGCGTGATGGAACTGCAGAGAGAAAAGAAGCAGATACTTTCCGGCCTCTCTCTGCGTGGTGGTCAGAGTCAGAACATCGGTCCAGTCCGGCTCCGTAGTCGTGATCGGAACATTCTCCGCCTCGTCGCTGTCAAACGTCAGAATATCAAACAATTCAGCCATTCATTATCCTTCAATATGTGTTACGGCATCGCCGTTGTGCGTCACTGGTTCCCCGCGATACGTTACATGGGGCGGAACCACGCCGATCATCTTCTCATAGATGTCTCTCTGCTCGGAATCCGTAAGTCTGCGTTTGACTATCAGAAGTTTCTGCACCTTGGCTTTGATGAACTGCGTATTTCCGGCGTCGGCATAAATGCATCCAAGCCTGAAGTCCAGACCCGATGACGTTACTGTACCTTCGTCGGGCTGAATACCGACATTGCTTCCGTCGACATAGAGAGCCGGTCCGGATACGCCATAGACTCCTTCCGAAACGAGAACGTTCGGAACCTCGAGAGTAGGACTGTCCGCGTCTCCGCAGGACCATCTCACCGTACCGTCTGAAAACTTGTTCTGAAGCGTGTAGTGGGAATCGGCGAGATAGTGGCTAAAGAAGGCATCGAGCGTACCGTTCTGCGTCGCATCGCTGAACTGCATGATGACGGAAAGGTTATGCACTTCCACTTCCGGAAGAAGAGACTTGATGTTTCCACTGCCTCCGAACGTGATCCCTTCGACGAGGGCCCATCCCGGATTACCGTCTTCAACTGCAAACGGAGCCATGGTTCCGGCAAACGGAACCAGTGCCTCTCCTCTGTCGCTATGTCCTTTCCATCCGAAATCCCACACTCCGAGAATGTCCGATTCGTCGAGAGAGGATATCTTCCACCATGACGGCGGAGCGTAATAGGTCTCGCCTCCGCTGGCGAAACCGAAATTGAAGCCGAAATTCATAATGGCTCCTTTAGCTGATGAGTACCTGCACGTCCGAATCGATAGATGTGCAATCTCCACGAACGGCGAAATCCATTCCGCCGGAAACAGGAACCGCAATGGCGGTGGCGTCACCGAAGTGGAACGTCACCGTACCGTCTCCGAGAACCTTCAGGACGCATACGCCGTCTGGAACGAACCCGGTCATACCCGTATCCGAGCTGACATAGGTGGAACCACTGATCGGGAATGCCTGGATCGGTTCGTTTACTGGGCTTTGAATCATTTTCTTCTCCTTAAAATTTATCCGTAATGACCACACTGGTCGGGTCTTGATATTTTACCGAATTGTAGAGCTTACGGTATACAGCCGGCTCTGTAGCCGATCGTATGAACTGCGTCGGCTCCCCGTACGGCGACATCGTGGCCATATCCATAGGCGTTTCGAGGAACGTAGCGAGAGGGTTCCATGAACTCGTCCTTTTCTCGGTGGCCTCCTGCAACGCATACAGTCCGAGGCCGATGGCCATGGCTTCGATCGGATGCTCGTTGAAACTCTTGTAGAGGCCTGCACTCGCCCTGAAGAACCAGTTGCTGAACGGTATGGCGCCGTACGACTGCAGAGCGTGGCTCCATTTGGTCGTGACCATGTCGAGGTCTCCGTACACTGCGTTGCTCTCGTCAACCGCTTCTCTCAACAGCTTCTCGTCTATCTCTGTACCTGGCTTCCACCCTTTCTTCAGCATGTAGTCGTACGCCATGGCGAATCTGCTCTGGCTGTCGATGGCTCCGAAGATGTTCATCGCATACTGTCCGGCCTTCGATTTGGGATCGAGATGGATGTTCGTGAATATCTTCTTTATCTTCTCTCCCGTCTCTTTGCCGAACAGATCGTCCACCCATTTCGAGGCCAGCTTGTCCGTGAACATCTTGGAACCACTCGGCGTGTCGAGGATGTTGGTCATGACCGTAACGGCCAGGCCTTCCTTGTTCATCCTGTAGTAGATGTTTTCTTCCAGACGGCTCTTCAGCCTCTGATACCGTGCGGAATCCGTATCTCCTTTGGCCGCCATATCCATCATTCTCTGAACGATGCCGTCCGCTTCTCTCTGCGCCTTGAGGCCTGTCTTGAAATAGCGAACATGGTTGGCCGGGCTGATGCCGTGTTGCATGTTCATGAACATTCCGAACATGGCGTTGTTCAGCCAGGAGGCCGGATTCTTCATGACGACGTTCAGCTTGAAGTGTCTGACGCTGTCTTTCAGCACCTGCTCCACCGCACCGGTCATCTGGTTCCCGAAGACTTTCGCCTTCTCGAATCCGAAGATCATATCCTTCATCTCTGTCTTCACGAACACTACGGTGTCTCGCAACTGCTTCGGCAACGCTTCACGCTCTTTCGCAGTGAGAGCGCTGTACCCCGGCGGTGGTTCCATGTCTTTCGGAGCACCCCTGTAGTTTTTGAACAGCTTGCTTTTGCCCGTTCTAACCTCTCCGAGGATATGCGTAATGACATCGTCCCTGGTCAGCATTTTCCGAATGCCGTTTTCATACGTGAGGCCCATGACTCTGGTGGCGGAAATCACTTTGCCCATCGAAAGACGCTGTGCCTCTCCCGCAACCTTGCGCACGCCTACGATTTTTCCGTTGTTCAGGATAAATCCGAGATTGTGGGTGTCGGCTATATCCATGAGCAACGACTGCACCTTGTTGTAGCTTCCGCCTTTTTTGAAAATCTGATCGATCTCCTCATCGCTCATGTTCAGAAAATCCTTGAACGCCTCTCTCGGGAACCACGTCTCGCCCATGACGCCGCTTCTCATGTTCATCGGCATGGCTCCCTGGACACGTCCCTCGTCGAGCTTGAATCTTTTCGTCCACTGCCCCGTCTCTTTGTTCAGGACGTATTCATAGATGCCGTCGTACTCTTCCGCCACATAGCCCTTGATCCGGTTGAGCGGATCGACCTGAAACAGATTGTCGCTCTGCGCACGCAGGATGTCGTTCATGTTCAGCATCTCTTCGAACGTTTCGGAACCACGGTGCTTGGCGATGAACGCCCAGTCGCTGTTGGTCAGTGACCGGATGGAGACCATCTTGTCGATGATGCGACCGGCCTCTCTTATGTCCATTCCTTTCGGAAGTTTCCAGTCCGTAAACGCTTCCGCTATCGCGTAGCCGTTGGGGCGCCATAGCGTATTGTTCATGAACCTCTTGTCTTTCATCGATTTGGCCAGCACGTCGATCATGTCCTTGGCCGTTTCGAACAGCTCCCTGTTCTCTTTGATGAAGTCCAGGGCCTCTTTCTTGGAACCGAACTCTCGAATCGCGGCATAGTCCGTACGGAGAACGGATTCGTGAAACTGTACGTCGAATTTGCCGCCGGGTTTCTCTCCGATCTTCGCCAGAGACTTCTCGATGGTCTTGACGAAAAAGCCCCTTGCTTTCGCGGACTGGTTCAGCGCGTTTCTTGTCAGGGAGTGCAGTTCGCGATACTGCTTCATTATCTCGCTGTCTGAAATCGAGGAAGTCCAGTTCGCTTTCGTCTGGTTCCATGCGTCTTTGAAATCGATATCCTTCAGGCCCTTGAGCTTCACAAGAGCCGGTTTCAGCTCTGCGGAGAAGTTCTCGGCGAACTTGTCCCAGGAGGTTTTCGTGGATTTGCTCATGCCGGGATTCAGGCTTTCTTCGAGGATTCTGTTGAGGTTGTCCCATTCGCTCGTAAACGGCTTGATTCCGAGAAACTTCGCCACGGCGTTCTTGATGCTGTCCCAGAGGGAACCACCGGACGTGGGTGTGCTTTTCAGCGCTCCGACGAATTTGGCATCCGTAAGTCCGTAGGCAAGAAACTCTTCCGGGTTCTGCGTGTACTTGGTGTTGGAAAACTCCGGATTGTCCTTGAGGAATTTCTCGATCATATCCGTCAGCTCTTTGGACAGGGCTTTGTTTCCTCTGACCGCATCGAGCGTAGCGGCATGAACCATTTCGTGAATCACGATCTCCGGATTGTTTTCGTATGCCTTTCTTCGCATCGTAATGGTTCTGGTCTGCGGATCGTAGTATCCGAGAACCGGTCTTCCATCCAGCTCCAGCGCATCGTCCACGATTCTGATTTCCGTGTCTCCGAGCTTGGAGGCGAGCTTCGTGGCGATATCCTTCAGCCTCGGATCGTATTCCATCTTGTCCACGGTCTCTTTGAACTTCCTCACGAAATCCTGCGTCTTGGTGCGCTCGGCGTTTTCGTACATTCTGTCGAGCTCCGCGATGTCGTCGTCCGTAAGCTCTCTGACTTCTCTGTCGAAAGATTCGCCTTTCAGCTCACGCTTCCTGATCTCCGCCCATTCATCCTCGCTCATGCCTTCCGGAATGTTGTCCTTCGAGAACCTCTCCATCTTGGTGGTCTTGCGCACCTTGCGTGGTTCCTGCATCTTCTCCATCAGTTTGACGTAGGATCGGTTCTGTGCCTTGGTGAACTTCTTCCCGTCCTTCATCATCTGCTGGTATTTCTCGAACCGTGTACGCTCGGCCTTCGTCAGCTTCGAGGTGTCTGTTTTGTATTTCTTCCTCGGATCGAGAATCTCGTTGCCGAACTCGTCCACGGCAGGTGCAGGCTTCTTGGCTCCGGACTCCATGGACTCCTTGACCTTGGCAAGACCTGCCGCTTCAGGGCCTACGGTCTGGGAGGCTTTCTGCGAAGCCTTCCCGGAACCAACGCCGAGCTCTTCCGGCTTGACTTTCGGAGCACCCTCCTTCAGGATGCGCTCCGCTTCATTTTTCAGCCGACGATTTTTTTTCACTTCTTTGATAGCGTTCTTTTTGAATTTTTCAAAACTGCTTCTCGAAATGAATTTTTTAGATTCTGCCGGAAGCTGGCTATAATTCATGGTTGCAAGTTTTTCAACACTGTAGTCTTCGAGCTCGGGACTTTTGGCCTTGTCTCTGAATTCTGTTTTGAAAAGCTTTTCTTTTCTCCTGTTTACAGTTTTTGCAAGTCTCGCAAGTCTTTTCCTTTCACCTTCAGAAAGCTTGGCTCCGGATTTGGCTTTTGCGACAAGACTCTCCATGTCTGAAGGAACCAATCTGGGGGACACAATGTTTTTGACGGCCTTGGCTTTATCGTCTACAGCCTTTTGTCCGGAAAGAATAGATTCGGCAAGCTTTTTATCTGCGTCCATGCGCTCTTTGGCCAGCCTCTGCGCCTCTTTCGGATGTATCGATTTCTGTTCAGGAAGTT
>JAOZOG010000026.1:12469-17676 GCA_029933395.1 Sulfurovaceae bacterium
TCTTTGGCCAGCCTCTGCGCCTCTTTCGGATGTATCGATTTCTGTTCAGGAAGTTTCGTTCTCGGTTCGAACGGTTTCGTGGGAGGAGACACTTTCGCCTGTTCGGCATACGCATCTCTCTGCGCCTGTCTGTATACGGGATTCTCGACGAGATCGATCGTGCTTTCGTCCGTAATCTTTTCCCCGGGCTTCACTCTCCGTTCGGACAGCAGGCGTTCGGATTCCGTGACGTATGGAATCTCGTCGCCTTCTTTCAACTTGGATCGGCGCATGACGGAGTCGATCATCTCCTGGCGATAGAACTCTTTGAGTTTGTCGTCCTTCATGATCTCGTTCGCGGCCTTCCTGAACGGAGCCTGCACGCCTATTCTCTCCGGCTCTTTGATTTTGCCGGTGACAGGAGCACCTTCATCCATGGCGTAGGAACCACCCATGTCGTCGGTGGCTTTGTACGGAATGCCTGCATCTTCCATCATTTCGTTTATGATCTTGTTTCGAAGATATCTGTCGTCGGTTTTCAAACGTTCTATCGTTTCGAGGGCTTTGTCAGCGGTAGCTATCTCGTCCATCGAAATCGCACTGTCTATGGTCTGTCTCAACTGCTGAACCTCATCCAGTGGTTCCGCAAACCCTCCGGATATGATGTCTTCGTCTACTGCAGGCGCAGGCTTGCCTTTCAGATTGTCTTTGATTCGGCGCAGTTCCATGACCTCCCTGGCCTTCTTCTGCGCCATGCCTTCCAGCCCCTGCTTCGTCGGCTCCATGGCAAGTTCGACTTCCGGCGGAACACCGGTGCCTCCTCCAAGGGAACCACGCTGAATGGTTTTGTATGCACGATACCCTCCGAATGGAAGGCCGAACAGGGCGGCAATGGCTCCCTCGACCATAGCCTCTTCATGGCTTTTGTTCAGCATCCTCGAGATCGTATAGTCCGCCGCACCCCAGTTCGCCATGGTTTTTGGAATGGCCGCGAGACCTTTTCCATACGTTCCCATGCGAAGCGTCGGAACCACATAGGCGGCCATCTCCGGAACGGCATAGGCCCCACCGCGAAGAGGTTGTGTCGACACTTCGTTCCAGAGCTTCTCTTCCGCTTTGCGTCTGGCTATATCTTTTTCCGCCTGTTTGACTATGGCGGGCTTCTGCGCCGGTGGTTCCATGCCCATAGCATCCATGGCCCAGTCGGTACCGGTATCGAAAGCCATCGTGATATTGTCGAGCACGGAACCAGTGCCCTCGACAAGGTCGGTCCACACGCCCTGTCTTGCGAGAAGCTCACCAGCCTTGGCGGCCTCTTCGGGCGTGAGTTCCGGTCTGTCTATAGTCTTTTGTCTGGATGGGATTATTCCGCCAAAGGGAGAGAGTGTCTGGCCAGGAAGGGAGCCACCCTTCGCGGCGGGAGTCGGCATCCCAAGCTCTTCGAGATAGCTGGCCATGTCGCTACCTCAAATCGAAGAGTTTTGAAAGGAAACCTCGATCGTCCTGTGGTTTCGTAACATTTTCGTCTACGATCTGGACATCGGAACCCCACGGCATATATCGATATGCAAACGGGCGATCTGCAACTTTCGCACGGCCTTTGTTCAGGAGATAACGAACCTTCTCGTCATCCGGAAGCGCCGCAAACTGTGCGCGTTCTTCATCGGTAAGAGCCTGTTCGACACTGTTGAGCCATGCCATCTCCTTGTCTCCGAGATCGACATCTTCGACGAGATTGGACTTCGCCAGACCTTTCTCGTAGATACCCTTTTTGTATTCCTCCGGAGCTGTAGCCCACTCGATGCCCTTCTGAATATATGCCTGGTTCGATGGGCTCTCTCTTCCGGCTTTGACGACCTGCTGGCTGACATCGAAAGGAATGTAGCCTTTCTGGAGAGCCTCCGCCTTTGGAACATAATGTACGTTGCCTTCTTTGTCCACATAGGCTTTCGGCTGTTTTGCCTCTGCGAGTTTCGCGGCCTGGTTCGCCTGGAACTGTCTGTCTGCAAGGTTTCTGGACGCCCTGCTCGAAATGATCTGTTCTCCAAGCAGTGCCTCTTGCAAAGGAGCCAGTTTTGCCTGGCGCTCTTCTGCGAGGTTCTTGAAGCCGAGTTCCGCAAGTTGGTTCTCGCGGTTCCATTGCGCCTGATCTTTTGCGAGCTCCTGTGCGACATCCGCACGCTTCTCCTGCCTGCTCTGCAATGATCGCGTAAGAAGATTTCCGAAATTCTGTACGGCAGATTCCGTGGTTCTGTTCAGAAGCGGAGCCGCCTGCTGATAGGCTTTCCCGGGATCGCTCAAGTCGAGCTTTCCGGAACCAAGCAGGTCCATGAGTTTGTTCTGGTTGGAGATTCGTGCGCTCCGGTCGAGCCCTGCGCCAATGGCCTCGAGAGGGCTTCCCATCTGTCGGTAGCCCTGTACGAGTCCTCCCCATGTAGCGTTCGGCATTCTCGGAGCCGTGAACATCCCTCGTTCTTGTGGATTGAAATCGAGTGCCATGTCGGCTCCTTTTAGAAGTTGAGTTGCTGACGTTTTTCCTGTTCAGCAACATATCTGTTGTATGCGTCTTCCGCCATCCGCTGTTGCTGTTCAAGAGCCTGCTTCATCCCCTCGAGAGCTTTGCTCTGGTTGCTGACGCTCCACAGTCTCCCGCCTGTGTTCAGAAGATTCGTGAACTGTTCGTTCGTCAAGCCTCCCCACAGATTGTCGAAAGTGTCTCCGAACAAAGAGCCTCCTCCTGACACGGAACCAATGGAGGGGGTTGACGGCGTTGTATATGCAGAGGTAGAAATATCTGCAGTATTCTGAAAGTTCGGCATCATCACCCCGGGAACCGCTTCCGTTCCTGTGAGATTGTCCTTCATCAGATTCGTGCTCAACGACGGATTCAACTCCATCGTCCCCATAGGGTTCATGGAACCTCCGCCTCCGCCAAAAGGCATCCCTCCAATAAAGTCACCGACTCCGCCTACGAAACTGTCCCAAAGACTCATTCTTTATCCTTTCAGTCCTCCACTATCTCCACGATGTAACGGCGAACTTCTCTGCTCATGTGAGCACCGACGTTTCCGTTCTCGCTGATGGCGTGGGGATCATAATAGTGTTCGATCTTCGAAGCGTTTCGAAGATGTTCGATCATGCCTACAGGGAGTGAAATCTTCTCGCCGGGCTGAAACTCAACCGTGTAAAGATTGATGGAAGCGAAGATGCTACCCTCTTTCGGGTCACGACTGTGGACGATGCATGTCTTGTATTCACCGAGTTGCGGATGGATTCGTTTGCCGGTCTCTTTGTCCACCTGCACCGTGGCTCCAGGCCGTTCGGTCTTGGGGTCGTAGAGTCCGCTCTCCTCGATCCTGTCTACCAGGGTCTTGTTCGTATCCTTCTTGTCATACTCGATGCCGAGAGCATCACACAGCTCGTGCAATTCAGCCTTGTTGAAGAACTTCAGCGGTTTGCGCTTCATATTCGTGGAAGTCGTTGCCGTTCCCATTTCTTATCCTTTTGTTTTTTTGGGGATACCCCCTATCGGAACCACCGGGGTGGTTCCTGTAAGGGTTACGCCCATGCGCCCCATGGAGCGCCGTCTGCCGCAGAGCCCGGCTTGTATCGCGTAGCGAATACAGTGGCCGAACCGTCCGTTCCGTTGAACGTCTGGCACCGCACTTTGTTTCCGTTTACCGTAGTCACGAGAGTGGTGATGAACCCCTGCGTGGCTCCGGAGGGAAGGTTCGTGCTGGTAGCGCTTTCCACCCACACCGTCACTCCGCCATCGAGGAGATCGTCACAATCTCCCTGATAGACGTTGACGGTCAGGGCTTCGGCGAGAACCATCCGAAGTTCTTCCCAGGTGCTCATTTCATTGAGCTTTTCACCGGTAATTGCCATAGCCTGTCCTTTCAGCTCCGATTAAGAAATCGGTACATAATCATAGTAGTGCTTCTGCGTAGAGTCTTCGATTCCGGCAGTACACTCGCCTCGGATCAACCATGCCTCGTTGAGGATGGCACAACCGGCGATGGCTTTCCAGCCGATGGTTCCATACTGGTTCAGCGGGTCTTCCGCACCTGCGGAACCAAGAGGCTTAACGATTGTCTGGATACCCTTCTTGCCACGCAGAGTCGTAGTCGCATATGCGTCTTTGCCCATGAAGTAGCTGATGTATACGTTGACATCGTTTCCGCCGCCATCGTCCGTAGGGATCGGAGCGTTGTTCGTAGATTCGATAACACGGAAGTCACCGACGGAACCAACCTCGTCCTCGATCGCCTTGGAGTAGTCGGAATACGTTTCTACGTTTTTCCAGCCCACGAGATCACGGAGGTCTTCCACGACTTCCGGAGACGTAATACCGATGTACGCAGAGCGGATAGGCTGTGTTCCGATAGAAGTAGAGCCTGTGATAACGCTCTTGAACTTCATCGCACGCTGGTTCTTCAGCTTGACGGCCATGATCTTGAAATCGTTGGTCGTGAACTTCTTTTTGCCAGCCGCGACTTCCTGGCGGCTCGTAGCGCCGTCCGCATACACGACGTTGGTTCCGCCGCGCAGAGCATCGCGTCGAATCGTATCGATCGTGATGGAAGCCTGGTCTCCGAGGATGTCCAGGAAAGATGCCTGGATGTTGTCGAAATCGTAGAGATCGAGCTCGTCGGTATAGACGATGTAGTCTCCGTAATGCGCTACCGCATACTCGACTTCTTCACGGACGATTTTGTTCGGTCGCTTGATGTTGGAACCATCGTATTCAGCGATCGGAGTAGTCGCGGGAAGAATGTTTTTGTATCGGTAGGCGAATGCGCTCTTCGCGTTGCTGTTCGCCGGAATCGTGCGTGTCTGCCCGAATCGGTCGAAGACCTGGTTGTCAACTGCCCGTCGAAGCAGTTTTCGGTCGTATACCGCCTGTACCTTGCTGGACAGGAAACTTCCGGTATCCATTACCGGGGTTCGGTCTATAAGTCCTGACATTTTTTATTCCTTTTATTTGATTCTGCCTGACCGCACGGCTTCGTCGAACTCTTCGTCCGACATATCCCAAATCTGCTCGGCATCGTCGATGAAGCTCTGCTTCTTCGCCTTGCCCTTCGGGGGTGCCGCTTTTTCCCGGAGCCTTCGCTCCTTCTCGGTCAGCTCTCGTTTCTGCATACCGCGTGGTTCCGGCTGTTGCTGGGAACCGGCGATAAGCGCCTCTCCTATTTCCGTATAGTGGTCGAAGAAATTGCCGCCAT
>JAOZOG010000572.1 GCA_029933395.1 Sulfurovaceae bacterium
TTTGTCCTAATATTGCCGCCACCTCCTCAAGTGTTCCACCATTGCTGACTACAGTGTTGCCGATCCAATGGCGACAGTCGTGTGCATGTATGTCCCTGTTCTCCAGCCCAATACTTTTCAGTAGTGATCCCCATCTTTTTCGGTAATCACCGATTTTTCCACCGGGCTTGTTTCCGTTCGATTTGGTGCGCCTCGGGTTTTTGAATACATATCCGGTACGAGGCCCATCCAGAAATTCAAACAATTCCTTCAATGGGTCTGACAGTACAAATGATATGTTTTCATTGCCTTTGTGGGTATTGTACGGAAAATATATGACACCTTTCTTGAGATCAACACGATCCCAATCAAGGGACAATATCTCATCTTTACGGCGTCCCTCCAGCATCAATAGAAAAATAGCTCTGAATTTTATTTCCGGATAATTGACCATAGCTTCATAGAGTTTCCTCGCCTCCTCTTCCGAGAGAATAAAGTCTCTTTTATTATCGTATTTGGGAAAAATCACTTCATCCATAGGAGAATCGGTAATCCAATGTTTCTTTATTGCAATTTTAAACAAGATGCTGAAAACCTTACGGATTTGGTCGACTGTGGCAGGAGCTTTTCCCCCATGAAGCATCTTATTGACGATCGTCTGCAGCTTTCTTGTCGTTATCTGGCTGAATTTCAATTTTCCAATGGGAGCCTTTAGCCATTTATTGTAAATATAGGTATTATTCTTCTTGTAATTTTTGGTCATATTCCCAGCCGCTACGGCTGTTTCGGTGTATTCGTTCCATAACGCATCGAAGGTCATTTCCGGCTCCTGTGCAAAATTTCCCGATTTGATTAGCTCACGGATTTCTTCCTTCTCTTTGTTTGCTTCCTCTATTGCGGTCTTGACTGTTTTTCCAAGCATCTTGATGGGTGTCAGGTTTCTTCGTTCAAGGCGGTTGTTGATTCTGAGTTTCATAGCAAAGCGAAGATAATGATAATTCTTTATTTTTGAATATTGCTTGGTCGACAATGTGTTTCCGGATTCTCTTGAGAAAATTTTTTCCATATCTCGAAAATAGAGACCATTATATTTTTCTATTTTCAAAAGGTTGTCATCAAAAGCCATTGTGTCAAATCCTTGTAGACATATGAAATCAAAAAGTATCTGGGTGATACTATAGGTGATACTTTTTAATCAATTATTGACTATTATACACAATTGAGATGAAAGTTAAAAAGCTATGAATGGCCGTATATAGGCCACTTCTAAACCTATATGAACTATT
>JAOZOG010000159.1 GCA_029933395.1 Sulfurovaceae bacterium
TTGAGGTCTGACTTCGTGTCAATGGTCATCTCATAGGATTCAACCCACTGGCTAAAGGTTTTCATCTGGGTTGAATACGCCCTGTAGGTTGCGGCTGACTTGTCCCGCTTCGTCTCGATAAGGAAACGGTTAACCGCTGCCCTCATAAGGTTGGAAACGGGTGTTAAATTGGCGTTGTGTGTTATAATTGCGTGTGACATTTTATCTCCTTTGCAGATATTGTGTCAGGGTGATCCATAGTTCCCGCTATGGCCGCCCATCTCTATTTTTTATCTATCGTCTCATCATCTCTAAGTAAATGATAGCCACGAAGTACCTCCTCAAGCGTTCCAGATATGAATACTTTCCCATCCTTTCCAACAATGCAGGCCTCGCCCCATCGGTTGAAGTCCGCTATCGATCGTGAAAGGTGTGCGGTGTCGCCGTTGCGTTTTGCTTCTCGTCTCAGTCTGGCTATGGCTGTTTTTCTCTTGAGCATCTTCATATTGTCTCCTTTGTTGTTGTATCCGTATTATAGCTTAGTGTAGATTTATTGTAGCTTAGTTGTATCTATGCACTATCTATCAAAGCTATCAACTGCTACACTTTCACAAAAGGGGATTCAATGGAAAAGATAAGGGTGGCAGAATACGCCCGCAGGGTGGGAGTCAGTACGAACTCGGTCTATAAACAGATTAAACGCGGGGTTATACCCTCTGAGAAGGTAAACGGCCTTACTTACGTTCTGATCGATAGTGAAGAGGTTACAGCAGGGTTAGAGTCAGGTGTAGCCGGTGGCGTCTCTGAGTGCGAACGCCTATTAAACCTTGTTGAAACCCAAGCCAAAGAGATTAAGCGCTTGACAAAGCAGCTTGAGAAGTCAGGCCGCCGCACTGAGAAGGCATTGCGTGATTACCTGGCAGAATATCAAAGGGCTCTACCTTCTAAGCCAGCAGATAAAGAGGAGGAGATTGTTGTCAAGGTAAAGAAGGATCGGAAAAAGAAGAAAAAGAAACGAAAGAATTAATTCTATGTAATCTTAGTTTGTGGTACAAACGCGAAAGGAGGCTATCGCTTCCACAAAGCACTCTCAGAAAATACATTTCCCCGCTTCACACCGTCGGCATATCATCGATCGATATGCCCCGCTCTTTCAGTCCCCTTCGCAGCTTCTTCATAGCGGTGTTAAATATCATCTTCACCGTTGTTTTAGGGATCCCCAACGCTTCGGCTATCTCTGCATCTGTGTACTCGTACTTTCCCACCTTCGGCTCCTATGTTAGAATATGTTAGCTGCTCTTCGGATATGGAGGCGGTGTCAGTCCTCTGCCTCCAGCCGGCTTCCCTTTGGGGCGTGTTGTCTTAAGTCTGGCTCTTGATGGTTTCACTCTCTACTCCCCAGTGAATACTTCTATCAGCGGGGCGCCATCATCGAGTCCGCGCTGCTCAAACTCCTGCATCGTGATCCGTTCGCTTGTCTGACAGATAGATACCATCGTGTTACCCTCCTCATCGTTATCAAACTGAGGGAGAATGACGTAGACTCTTTCAGGCCCCCTCTGCTTCTCCTCCAGCTTTCGCAGCCTTGACTCAATGCCTCTCATCGATGCTCCTATACAAATTCAATTTCTAAATGCAAAATGTCGGCCCGGCTCTCATCGATGTTTAACGCTGCGAACTCTTCCAGGCTGATCCGATCAAAGTCGGGCGTAGTGGCGTAGCTGTGGTCGTCGTCGCCTGCATACTCGACAACGACGAAGTACTCTTTCGTCATCAAGCGCTTTTCCAACTTCTCAAGCCTGCTCTTGATACTCATCGAAGATCCTCCTCTTTATTTTGTGCAGGGGCTTCGACTCCGACACCATCCTGCTGATCGTCTTGAGGTATCTCTTCGTTAATCTGTAGCGGCCTTTCGCCATTCTCTTCTCCTTTTGATAGTGGTGCCCATACACTCTGGGGTTGATGTTTGATTTTCACCTTGTTACTTTCCGTAGTGCCTGCAGGGGGACAGCGGACAGATTGGAATTATTAGCGTCATTGCTTCTCATCTTCCAGCCCATCAAGCATTTCTTTTTCAGATAGAGGTTTCCAGTCGAGACATTCACCGTCTTTCAGCCCGAAGAGATCCCGCAGTATTGCCGACTCGGGGCACCACTTCACCGTCTCTGGCAGTATTTCCGCTTCCAGCTTGCGCAGGCGGGTCTCAATGCTTGCCATTTGCTACACTTTCCAGCTTCTGCAGCCGTTCATCTGTTTCTATAGCGTTGTGATCTCTGAAGGCTTTTTTATTCTGGGTGAAGTGCTTATACAGCCCAGTGTTGAAGTCGGGATTTTTACCGTTTATATTCGACAGGCCCCATTTTTCCCATTTATGCTCAGCCTCGGCCCTGCAGTCCTCTACCAACTCTTTGAACCTCTCATCTTTTTTCATACGCTTGACATAGGTGGCCCATATCGGTTTGTGCATCGTGTAGATGCTGCCCATATTGTCTATCAGGTGTTCCCTCAGACGTTTGAGCAGAAACTTGTCTGAGTAGGTTCTAGGCCTGCCCATCGCCCTGGTCTGCCTTACCTGCTGCCTTGAGTGTATTGGTGATATTCGACAACACACCCCTAAGCTCTTCTGCTCCAAGATACTGTGGAAGCTCATCTGTCAGGGGGATCCCCTTTTGCATCACCTGTTCTTTTTCTGCATTCGACAGCGTTTCAAACTTGCTTCTCAGCATCGGCTCGGGCTGAACGTTCAAATCTGGCACATCGATAATGGATACCTCCTGCAGCACCTGCTGGCGCTCCTCAGGTGGCAGCCTGCCAAAGTCGTTTGAGCTGATACCACCCTGCAGCTTAGCGCGTGCCAGTATGTCCTCATCTGGGTTGAACAAGCCCCTGACGGGTACATCATTGATCTTGTCGATAACTGCTACCTTTGACCGAAAGACCTCAATGGAAGCAGTGTCCATAGTGGCCGTTACGCGCTGCCAGTCCTCAGAGTTTATGACGCCCTGACTGATTGCCCGCTCTTCCAGCGTCATCATGCTTGGCCTCTAGCTATCGACTTGAGCAATTCCCAGCTCTTTACATCCAGACTATTCCTTGGAAGAGAATCGGCTGCCAGAGCCAGCACTGCTTTTTTTATTGGCCCATCTGAAAGTGTCTTTCTGATGGTTGCAAGGGTATCAAGGATCGGCTGGATCATTTCGATATTCTTATCGTGTTCCGCTTGACGCTGTGCAGCCTGCTCCAGACGAACGGCATTATTAAGTTTACGCTTGAACTCGGCACCCAGTGCATCCAGATAGTCGTTAAGCTCTGCAATGCGCAGCTCTCGATCATCCTGCACCCTGAAGCCGACGCTTTCAGCCTTGATCGCCTCTCTCTCCTCCTGTACATATACCATTTCCGAAGCAATCACCGTCAAATCAAGGTTGTGTGCCCTGCTCAACTCCAACCTTTCTTGATCTACAGGAACAGCTGCTTTAATCAAATCTTTGTCACTCAATACCTCTTTATCATAGTCCGCTATCTTCAGCCGTGCCACTCTCGCAGCCAAATCTGTAATTTTACTCATTGTCATATCCTTGTTTTGTTTGAATTGTAAATGCTCACTGTGACTGAGTGTCGAAGCAAGCACACCTCTGGTCATTTTCCCTTTAGGGATCATTTTTTCTCCAGTGCTTTTTTGAGCAATTCGTTTGTCATTTCTCTGATCGATATGTGCTGGTTAAATGCCATTAGCCTGATCTCGCTATGGATATCAGCGTCGATATGGATAGATCGTACCATTTTTGTCTCTCCTCTATAAGTATATAACATTATAGCTTATTGATATTTCAGTATGTCTATATTTTTACCTCAAAGTATTACATTTTGAGATATTAGAGTTTTTGAGTGTTTTTGATAGTAGTAACATTATGTTAAGCACTGTTTGCGCTCTGGTCAGGGTTTTAAGTTTTGATCGTAGAAAATGAAGCTTAAGTGAGAAAGTGAGTGTCGGATCTGTCGGGGATCTGCTCTTAAGCTCTTTCTCTTAGAGGAGTGATCCTTAAGAGCCTTGACTAATATCAGTATATTGCAGAGTGTCATATTTTGTAAAGGTCACCTGTAAGAAGAGAGTATCAAGAGTCAAAGGTCAATACCCCACTTTTAACACTCGCAGCAGAGCCCCAGAGAGGGTTTCTCCATTCTGGGGCGTCATTACTTGTCTGGAGAAAAGAGAAGATTGCAGAGATGTATTTGGCTTGTTATACTCAAAGTGAAATTGCAGAAGAAATAGAATTATCACAACAAGCAGTTGATAAAGAATTGAAACTTCTACTACAAATGGAAAATGTGCCAAAAGTGGTAAAACTCTCAGCTGAATACAACGTCCATAATCCGGCTTGAGTAGTAAACAAGAGTTAGGCAAAAAGACTTTATTGGGTCAAAATGAACCAATATCTTGCTGATGATATAAGAATAAGTAATCAAATTGACCACCGCGGTTGTCAGATGATGAAAGATTAAGAAATATATTAGTTTCGGGTCACCGTGGTGACGCCAAACTTGTAGAAAACTTAAATCAAAAAGAACTTGTAGCACTCACAAAACTTGCGAGAAGTTATGAGAGAGGGAAGCGGTATTTGGAAGAGAAACTTAGTCATTCAAGTGAAGGTAAATTGAACCATCAAAATGATGTTTCAACTTCTGAGAGAGGGAAATTGAATTTGCTACAGTTGAAAAATCGTTTGATGATATCGAAGCCGTGAAAGAGTGGATGCTTGAAAATCAGCTAGGGAAACGGAATGCCCACCCGAACCTTCTAAGCTATATTCGTGGGATGATGTATTTGAATAGTAAACTGTCTGCATCAGAAGCTGGGGCATTAAAAGGGGTGGCAAAAAATGCCACAGCTAAGTGTCAAAATGGCACTTTGAAAGACGCTAAAGGGTGCACTTTTGCCACACTTAACAGCGCAAGGGCCAAAGGTGCAAAAGATGCA
>JAOZOG010000160.1 GCA_029933395.1 Sulfurovaceae bacterium
AGTGTTTTGTCAAAAACCGATGGAGTTGATTGGCGAATTGATGCGCGTCTTTCTGTCCGAAAGGCTTGGGGCCTCCCAGCATCTCGCCACTCTCGCGTATCTCCTCCATCAGGTTACGCATCGCCAGATACTGCTTGATATTGTCTACCGAGTAGAGTTCTCCGCGATGATCGATGGCGTGGGCGTTTTGGGAGATGATGCGATCTGCCAGCGGGATATCTGCCGTGATCACCAGATCCCCCTCCTCCACCATCTCTACAATCCGGTGATCCGCCTCATCGGCACCCTGCTCCACGATCAGATATTCGATGAGGGGTGATTTACCGATCGAGATACGCTTGTTGGAGATGACAAAGGTGGGTATCTTCAACCGTTCGATAGATCGCAGGACGATAGGTTTGAGAAGATTGGGGAAGGCATCCCCATCGATATAGAGTGTCACGTTAGAACTTCTGATTGATTTCGCTGACGATGCTTTGGGACATTTTGCCAAAAGCTTTATTCATTGCCGCTACGACGGATGCAGTATCTTTCCCGCATGGGACTTTGATACTGAACAGCCTGCCATACTCCCTGCTCCGCTTGAGGTCACTGATCTTCCAGTTGGCATCGAGATAGACCGCATCGCCATACGCGATAAATCTGCTGATCGCGACTTTGATCCGGATGCCTGCCTGCTGGGAAAGTCCCCAGGGATAGGGGTAGACGTTGGGGTGATTGAAGCTTCTCTGGATCGTGGCGATCAGTTGCTTTGTCAGAGAAGCTTCCATATTGTCCATCCACTCATCCGACTGGGAGTAGTGGATCTGTGTGGGAGTGAGTTGGATCGCGACCTTTCCCTGCTTCATATATTCGGGCAGCGTGATCTCTTCGACGCCGATGATGGGAAGCTGTTTTGTATAGTGCTTCTCTACCATTGTCGGAGCGGTCAGCATATAGCGCTGGCTGGAGCTCATACATCCTGAAAGTAGTGAGAGTATGAGGATCGCTCCGGTGATTCCAGCGCTTCGCATATTTTTTTTCATTCTAGTCTCCAAATATCAGTGAATTGGGTTTTCGATCAAGTTTTCTGAGCAGCTTCTGCGTGTCGATCGATGCCTTGTTGAGCTGCCTGAGTGTCTCGGTCAACTGACTCGACATCAGAGAGTCATTGCTGTTTGACTTGAGTATGCTGTCGAGTGATTTGAGTGTTTTTTGCATATCCCTCATCGTCTTATTGAGCTCTTTGGGCATTTTGGCAAACGCCTTGCTTCCGACCATTTTATTGATTCCGTCAAGTGTTTCGTTGAGGCTGGCCATCATCTCTTCCAGCGATTTTTCATTGTTTTTCAATACCGTAGAGAAGTTGTCAGCTACATCGCTGAAAGAGTGGATCATCTGCTCCAGCGGCAACTTGCGCAAATCATCTATCAAACCATTCAGGCCGCCCATAATCCCCCCGCCACTGCTCGAAACCGTAGGAAATACAGCGATGTTCTCCTGCTGTGCAATCACTGCACTTTCATTTGTATCGATAAAGCTGAGATTGATATAGAGCAACCCACTGATGGGGTCATACTCCTGCAGCGATGCCCGCAGGCCGTCACTGACTGCTGCCTTGAGGTTCTCTTCTCCCGTATGGTTCGCATCTCTGGGGTCAAAAAAGATCGAGGTGTCGATCGATACTGTCACTTCCGCTTCGAGTCGATGTTTTTTTCTATCGAAAGCATAGGTGATATCTTTCACGCGCCCAATATCGAACTTATCATATTTTACTGATGCATCCCGCTTGAGTTTGGCGGTCGATTCATCGAACTCCATACGGTAGTCTTTGATCGCTTTGCCTCCTCTGCCAATCTTTTTATCCGAAGCGACACCACTGTCTTTGTAGAGCCTGAAGACATAGTCATAGGGTACTTTTTTGGCGGCATCTTCACCTGTAGAAGAGAATTCTATGCCTCCCCGCACGATATTTGAGAGGGGCGCCATGTTGAAGTTGAGCTGGCCATTGGCGTAGTTGATATCGACAGTGCTCTGCTTCCAGAATTTGGTATCGGGGTGGATATAGGAGACATAATTTTTGTCGATATAGGCAATGATATCGACACTTTTTCCATCCAGTGAGATCGTCACATACTCCACGAAGCCCGCCTTCATACTCTTGAAATAGACCGGTGTGCCTACCACGACACCAAAGGAGCTTGTCGCATTGAGGTGGAAGTACTCTCCCTCTTCAAGCAGACGATAGGCCTGCTCCAGTCCGATAAACTTCTTCTTGGTCATCTTCGATTTTTTACTGCTCATATTGATGTAGGTACCGGTGAAGATCGTATCCAGACCTGAGACGCCACCGACACCTACTTCGGGTTTGACGATCCAGAAGTTAGCCTGATTGTTGAGATAGGGGGCTGCCTCCTTATCCATACGGGCGATGACTTTGACGCCCCTTCCATCTTCATCCAGTATCACCTTTTCGACTTTTCCGACAGGTACATCCCGAAACTTTACCAGACTCTGTCCCTCCCTCAGTCCTTCATTGCTCTCGAAAGTGATTTCGATTTTGGGCCCCAGTGCATAGAAATACTGAAAAGCAAGCCAGAGAGCAATCACGACGGCGATGATCGGAACGATCCAGATCGATGTGATGAAGCTGAATTTTGTCGATTCGCGAATTTCCGGTATCTCTTCTGGCATCTAGCGATTCCCCCTGATGAGTTTGGTATCGAAAGCATGCGCTGCCATCAGCGTGAAAAATACGGAAGCGGCAAAAGCGGTCGCGGCCGTACCAGCGATGATCTCTACACTCGAAAGGTGCACCAGCGCCGCAAGGATACCCACGACAAAGACATCGACCATAGACCATGGACCCACGACCTCCGTAAAAAAATAGAGTTTATGCTTGTCGACACGCTTATCGTTTCCAATAGGACTCCTGGCACTGACGAGGAGATAGATCAGCAGCAGGAATTTGACAATCGGCACAAAAACCGATGCGACCAGTATGATCAGAGCGATCGGATAATCCCCATATTCCCACAAATGTATAATACCTCCCAATATGGTGCTCTCCGTCTCCACTCCAAACTGTCGGATTATCATCATCGGATAGATATTGGCAGGGACATAGAACACCATTGCGGTAATCAGATAAGCCCAGCTCTTCTCGACCGGTGAATTTCTATGGTGATAGATTTTCGATCCGCATCGCCGGCAGCAGTTGTTTCGCTCTTTGTCGATGTTGACCGCTTCACATACAGGGCAGGCGATCAGTTTTTCACTCTCAACAGTGAGCATGCTGCACCTCTTTGCCTTCACTTTGATAAACTTTTTTTCGCAAAACCCAGAGTTCTCCCAGATGGATCGTGCGTGTCATATAGATATCGATCAACACAAAGACGATCAGCGTCCAGAAGGAAACCCCCAGATGGATCTCCGCCATCCCAAAGAGCTTGACGACTGCCACCAGGATACTGACCAGAAAGATATCACTCATATGCCAGGGCTGGATATGCGAGAGAAGGATCAGCAGCTCTTTGGTGAGGACCCTGCCCCTCTTCATTTTCATCAGAGAAAAGATCAACAGATAGATCAGAAAGATCATCAGTGGAAAGATAAAAATCAGATAGAGCACAAAAAGTCCTACCAGATAGTATCCATTGTCCGCAAGCGAGAAAACCATAGAGGTAATACTGATAAAACTTTCGTTGCCCAGAAGATCGATTTTGATCAGCGGAAAGGTGTTGGCAAGTATGAAAAAGATCAAGCCCGACAGAGCCAGTGCCAGTCCGTGGTCGATGATCCTGCTGTCCCGATGGTAGAGTACCATACCACAGTAGCTGCAAAGTGCTTTCGCTCCGTCAGCTATCGGTACCTCCCGATGCAGCGTATGGCACTTGTGGCAGATGATATAGTTATCGAGTTCTTCTTCGTTTTTCAGTCCGATTTTCATAAGCGGTAGAATACCATAAATAACCTACTCTTAACAAGGTACGATGTATGATATTTCCAGAGTCCGCGGGACATCCAATTTACTTGCATACTGGAGCTGGAAAAATGAAGATTTTGTCGGTTGGGAAAGTGATTCACCATAGCGGTCTTGACATTGTTTCCATCTCCGAAGCAGAACTCCGACACGAGCACGATATAGAGCGCTACAGCTATGTCATCATCAATGGCGGGGACGGCATAGTGCGGCGTGTTCTCCGGCAGCTCCACAACCTCCGTTCGCCTCCCCGGTTCATCCTCAATCCCACCGGTTCCTTCAACGTCGTAGCAAAAATCCATCGCGTCCCCTCTCTGGAAAGGGTCCTGGACAAATTAGCCAACGGCAAAGCGTTAAGGGTTGAAAAGCATCACCTCTTCAGGCTCAACGATGACGTTTTTCTCTTTTCAGCGGGAAATATGGGAGATCTCCAGCATATTTTTCTCTCCGAGACATTCCGTTTCGGATGGCTCAGAAAAGGTATCGCCAAATATATTCTTGCCCTTATTTTTCTTCTGCCGGCTCATATCGTGATGACTCCCTTTATGCTGATGAGCTCCACGCGTTTTTTCATCTTCACACCGCTGCGATTTATCAAAAAACTTGGAAGTTTCTACGGAGAGATCGATGAGATCACGATCGATCTTGACAATGAGTATAATATGCTCGAACTCGACGGTGATCTCGTTACGGTACACGCCAGACACCTGCATATCAGACAGGCTGGAAATGTACCGATCGTGATAGGATGAACCGGATCGTATAAAAAAATCTAACAGCTTAGCATTGTGTAAGTCCTTTTTATGTAAACTTACAACGCAAAATCCGGGATTTTGTATGGAAAACCTACAGTCTCACCCACCCCAAGAGACAGCATTTCCACACATTCAAAAGTCCCATTCTTCACAATGTCGGGGTGTAGCGCAGTTTGGCTAGCGCACTTCCTTGGGGTGGAAGAGGTCGCCTGTTCGAGTCAGGTCACTCCGACCATT
>JAOZOG010000027.1:0-2031 GCA_029933395.1 Sulfurovaceae bacterium
AACTCCACCGAAACTTCCAGGGCTACACCACCAAAGGCGGCGCCAACCTCATCGGCATCGGCCTGACCAGTATCGGCGAAGGCCCGGGATACTACGCACAAAACACCAAAGATATGACGAAATACGAAGAGGCGATCGATGCCGGCAGACTGCCCTTCGAAAAGGGTGTAGAACTCAGCGAAGATGACAAGATCCGCAAAGCCGTTATTATGGAACTGATGGCCAACTTCGCCGTCGATATCCCCAGAGTCGAAAAAGAGTTCGGCATCGACTTCAAGAGCTATTTCGCTGACGCCCTCGAAGCCCTCCAGGAGTTTGTCGAAGGTGATCTCGTCACCATCACAGACAAAAAAATCACCGTCAGCCCCACCGGCACCCTCCTGATCCGAAACATCGCCATGCCATTCGATGCCTATATGGGAAAATACGGCGGAAACAAGAAGAGTTTCTCGAAGACAGTATAGTTGAATGAGGAATTAGGAATGAGGAATGAGGAACCGAACAAAAAACAAAAGAATCAATTGCTATATTAGGGGTGCACTTAACCAAGAAACTATCGACTTTTAAAACCACATAATTAAAAGGCGACAGCCCTTTGCATTTTCTTTTTTTTGGTTCGTTCTTTTTTCTTTGTTGCAAGACAAAGAAAAAAAATGAACAAAGAGAGATGCAATCAAAAAAGATTTACAATATGATTAGAATGCACGAATAAGGAAGAGTACCCAGAATGGGAATCATAAGGAAATAATGTGAAAAAACCCGAAGAGATCTTCAACTTCACCGCCACCAGCGACGATTGCATCAAATGCGGAAAATGTATTCCCGTCTGCACCATCCACCAGATCAACCCCGACGAAGTAACTTCTCCAAGGGGTTTTATCGATCTCCTGGGTGCCTACCAGCAGGGGCATCTGGAATTGGACAAGGCTGCCAAAGATATCTTCGAGAGCTGCTTCCTCTGCACTGCCTGCACCGATGTCTGCCCCAACGACCTGCCGACCGATATGGTCATCGAAGAGGTGCGGGCAGATATTGCCGACAAGTTTGGGATCGCATGGTTCAAGCGGGGATTCTTCTTCCTGCTGCGTCACAGAAAGATGATGGATATCCTGATGAAACTCGGCTACACCTTCCGAACGTGCGGCTTCAAAGACGACACCAAACGCGGCGGTATCATTCCAAGATTTCCCATCCCTATCATCAAAAGCGGCCGCCTCCTCCCTTCCATGGGCAAAACAAGCTTTCTCAACAGCTATCCCGAGGAGGTAAAGCACGGTGGCAAGCGACGTGTCGCGATCTTCATCGGCTGCCTGGCCAACTATAACTATACAGGTATCGGAGACAGCCTCATCGAGATCCTCGCCGAACTGGGTATCGATGCCTTCATCCCCAAAGATCAGCTCTGCTGCTCTGCTCCCGCCTATTTCACAGGGGATTTTTATACGGTTGAGACACTGACCAAAAAGAATATCGCCTACTTCGAAACCTTCATCGATGAAGTCGAAGCGATCATCATCCCGGAAGCGACCTGCTCTGCGATGATCAAACATGACTGGGAAGTCTTTTTCCGCAACCGTAAAATGTTCGACTGGGAAGAGCGCGCCAAGAAACTCAACAAGAAGATCTTTATGGCGACCGAGTGGCTGGAGAAAAATACCGACCTCAAAGAGCGGCTCGCCCAGAAAGGCAAAACGATCGAAGAGACGATCACCTACCATGATGCCTGCCATGCCAAAAAAGTACAGGGCATTCACCAGGAACCGCGAAATCTACTCTCCCAAAACTACACGATCACCGAAATGAGCGATCCGGACCGATGCTGCGGCTTCGGAGGCGTCACGATGCAGACAGAGAAATATCACTTCGCCGAGGCGGCAGGCAAACCCAAGGCAGCGATGATCGAAGAGACAGGCGCGAAGATCGTCAGTGCAGAGTGCAGCGCATGCCGTATGCAGATCAGTAACTCCCTGCATCAGGAAGAGGTCGATGTCGTTTTCAAAAACCCAGTCGAATTGATCGCAGAGGCATTAA
>JAOZOG010000027.1:2131-17541 GCA_029933395.1 Sulfurovaceae bacterium
ACACGATGGAGTCGGAAGGCTCTGCCTCCGGTTCTGGCTCTCACTCAGTGCCTCAGCACTTCTTCCCCAACACAATCACAAAAATATTCTCTCCATTTTCATAACGATACCCCAGCTTGCATCCCAGTTTTTCCAAAACACTATGCACGATATAGAGTCCCAAGCCAAACCCATGGCTGCGCTTCTCCTCCTGTGAAAAAGGTTCGGTATAGTACGAAAGCGGGTGCTTGAGCTCCTCTCCCTTGGAGACAATCTCGATCTTTCTATCCGAACCCATACGGATCAATACCTGCTTGTCCTTGCTGTACTTGATACCGTTATCGAGAAGATTCTTGATTGCCAGTGCGAGCAACTTGCTGTCCGTATTCAGGGCAACATCATCAATCTCCACGCTGACCTTGCCCTTTTCCGCCATCAACAGGTGACGGCTCTTGTCGATGACCTGTTGCAGTGTCGTGGACTCCGTGACCGGTTCAAAATTGCGGGTTGTGACGCGCTCTACCTGCGCCAGCTCGTTGATCAGTTCGTTCATTCGATCAAAAGCACGTATCAGAATTTTTTTGATCATCTCATCATCGATCGATTCGACGACGATCCTCCCTTTGGTAATCGGCGTTTTGAGTTCATGCATCATATTGCGCATAAAGAGGTTCTTTGAGGTAATCAACTCTTTGATATGTGTAATCGCATCATCGAAACTCTTGGCGATTTTTCCGATCTCATCATCATATTTATAAGAGATCTTGACATCCATATCTCCTGCTGCAAAGCGCTCGATCTCCCGGTGGAGACGCTTGAGTGGATAGAGTTTTTTCAAAATTGCCAAATAGAGGAGCAGAAGCAGCGCAATCAGCGAGATCCCGACCACGGTAGCGATACCGAAATTATAATTTTTTGGTCGGGCATCCTCGAGCATCAGATTGTACCCAAGCCGCTGCACATAGATATAGTGCTGTCCCCCTATCTCAAAAACACGTACCTGTCCATAGATCGATTTGCCCCCAAAGACTGTTTTACCATGTTTGGCGATCTGCTCCTTGGCCTTCTCCATGGGGATCGGCTTGACAGAGAAGTCTTTATAGAATTTTTTCAGTTTCTCTTCTGTCGGATTGAGCTGGACACTTGAGAGGAAGGCATCGGCGATCAGTTTGTAGTGGTTGATCTCTTCGATTTTTCTACGATCCTTGTCCCAGGAGACAAAAAAGAGGAAAGTGACCAACAGTATCCCGATGGCCAGTGTAAAAAGTATATGGATAAAGGTGGTGACAGAGAGGTTTCTCATAGGTGGGTCGTCAGCAGGTACCCTACTCCCCTGATAGGCTTGATATAGATATTGTCTTTATCTATTTTGGCGATTTTATGGCGTATACGTGAGATAATCACATCAATATTTTTGACTGAACTCTCATCATCGATATGCTCACTCTCGTAAAGAAGCTGCTCTCTGGAGACCGAGCCGTTCTTGTGGGCGATCAGCATCGAAAGCACATCATACTCCGCTGCCGTAAGATCGAGCATTTTGTTCTTGAAAAGGATCGTCCTCGAATCTTTGTCTACCTTGAAAATCTCATCCTGACTGTTTTTCGCTTTTTCACTGATATGGGTACGGCGAAGAATGGTTTTGATCCGTGTCACCAGCTCTCTGGGGTCATAGGGCTTGGGCATATAGTCATCCGCGCCCCTCTCCAATCCGATCACTTTGTCCGTGATATCGTCACGTGCGGACGAGATGATAATCGGGATCGAAGAGTGCTCTCGGATCTTGGGTATCATCTCCAGCCCATCCATCCCCGGAAGCGTCAAGTCGAGGATAACGAGGTCAAAATCATGCTGTGTCAGAAGAGAGAGGCCGATATAGGGGTCCTCTGCACCGATCACTTCCATATCGTATTTTGTCAGATAGTTGGTGAGGATGAGCGAAAGTTCCGGGTCATCCTCAATAATCAATATTTTAATAATATTTTATCCTTTACTTTGCTATCAGCAGCAAAACCATTCCATTTCGATTGATATAGACACGCTTGGCACCCACTCTGTTGGCACGCAATACCGCCTTCAAATCAGAAATAGATTCAACTACCCTATTTTCGACTTGAATAATAACATCTCCTACTTGAAAACCATCTTTTTCTGCCTGGCTTCCCGGTTCGATGCGTGCGACCAACACCCCTTCGACACTCGGAGGAATCTGGTATCGGTTTCTGGTATTTTTGTCCAGGGGCGCCAGAGTGATTCCGTTGAACGTACCTGCGCCCATATCCGCGCTGCCCTCTCTGCTGCCCAGAGTGATTGGCAGAGTCAACTCCTTCTTCTCTCTTTCGATCGAGATATCCGCCTTGCTGTCCGGCTTGAGGGAAGCGATGACACGCTGCAGATCACTGGGGGAATCGACCGCTTTTCCATTCACGGCATAGATCAGGTCTCCACGCTTGAGTCCCGCCTTTTCGGATGCCCCACCCGGCTCTACATCGGTAATGACGGCACCCTCTTTATGATTGTAGAGTGTCTGCATCTGATCCGTGACCTTCGAAATCATCACACCCATATATCCCCGGCTGACCTTTCCATCCTCTATCAGTTTGGTCACGACATCACGCACCATATCGACAGGGATGGTAAAACCGATGCCGTTATTGCCTCCACTGGGAGAGATGATTGCGCTGTTGATACCGATCAATGCACCGCGTGTGTCGACCAGGGCGCCTCCGGAGTTGCCGGGATTGATCGAAGCATCCGTCTGGATAAAGTTTTCATACTGGTTGATACCCATCGAGTGCTTGTTGAGTGCCGAGACGATCCCCTGAGTGACTGTCTCCCCCACGCCGAAGGGATTGCCGATCGCAAAGACCACATCACCCAGCTTGATATCCTTTGCCCGACTCAGTGCGATCGGCTTCAGGTTCTCCGCTTCGATTTTGATCACTGCCAGATCGGAACCGGGATCCGTACCGATCAGTTTGGCACTGTACTCTTTTTTGTTTCCATCCATTGTCACCGTGATCTCGTCTGCATTGGCTACCACATGGTTATTGGTCACGATATAGCCGTCAGCAGAGAGAATCACTCCTGAGCCCAAAGCACGTCGCATTCTTTCCCTTGGCATTCTCTGTTTGTATCCCGGCCCAAAGAAATAACGAAAAAGTTGTTCGTTCCTCATCGATTCAAGACGGTTGTTCTCTTTGGAATGTCTTTTTGTCGATATATTGACAACGGATCCAAATGCACTCCTGATAGCACTGTTGAAGGAGAGAACCTCATTGCCAGTCGTAGGTACTTTGTGAGAGGGGTTGATCGGCGCATTTTCAAACGTGATACTGCCTGCGAAAAGAGAGATGGCTGTCAGAGTAGACACAATGATGATCTTTTTCATATTTTTCCTTTTTATATTTTATATCTTATGCTTTCATTGTAAAAGAAAGATATTAATTGAGAGTAAACAGAATCTGTGTTCAAACTTTAAGCATTGTGACATACAGCATATTTAAGGAATACAAGATCTTCATAGTATAATGGGGTTTTTCATTTCGACCGGAGAGTAAGCATGTCATATTGGAATCATATCTACGATCATTTCAACCCCGTAGCAGTCAATCTGGGTTTCATTTCCGTACACTGGTACGGCATCATGTATGTTCTGGCTCTGCTGAGTGCACTCTGGTTTGCCAAATATATTATCAAAAAAGACCAAATCCGGATCGAAGATTCGGTCATTGACGCTTTCTTTATCTGGATAGAGATTGGGGTCATACTGGGCGCCAGAATCGGATATATTCTTTTTTATGACCCTCATGCCGGCTACTACCTCACCCACCCCTGGCAGATCTTCAACCCTTTTGTCAATGGAGAGTTCGTAGGAATTCGTGGGATGAGTTACCATGGTGCCATTCTCGGCGCCTTGTTCGCTACCCTCCTTTTTGGACGCAGACACCCCAAGCAGATCTACACACTGCTCGATATCGTCGGGCTGGCTGTTCCTGTCGGCTACATCTTCGGAAGAATCGGAAATTTTCTCAATCAGGAGCTGGTCGGAAGAGCGACGGATCTTCCGTGGGGTATCTATGTCAATGGCGTACTCCGCCATCCCTCACAGCTCTATGAAGCGCTTCTGGAGGGTGTATTGGTTGCAGTGATACTCTATCTTTATAGAAGGCGCAAACATTTTGAGGGGGAGCTGCTTCCTCTCTATGGCATGCTGTATGGTACCGCACGTTTTATCGCCGAGTTCTGGAGAGAGCCAGACCTTCAACTGGGCTTTATCTGCTGTGGATGGATGAGCATGGGACAGCTGATGAGTCTCCTGATGATCCTCTTCTCCATTTTGCTTTACTTTTTTATCCAAAAGTACCCGAAGAGGGTGTCCGGCAAGTAGGAAGGCTGTATTTGCCTACTCTCAATATTTTCCTCAGATCCGGAAATGGAGACTTCAGCCCACGGCCCTATAAAATAGGACATTTTGTCGGGAGTAAACTTTTCGCTTCCAACACTTCCGGCAAAAGATAGTTTAGCCATGCAGAACCCTCAACTGCCTGCTGCATCCTTGTTGAATTCGATATAGACTTTTGTCATCGCAATGAGAAATGAAGTAATCGCCGGCCCGAGAATCATACCCCAAATCCCATAGCTGCTGATACCTGCCAGGATGGAGAAGAAGATCACCAGCTCATTGATCTGCACCGAACTCTTGAGAAGGTCCTCTTTGATCACCTTGATAATAATAGGCTTGATAAATGTATCCGCAATGATCGATACCACGATAATGGAGTAGAGGGCGATAATCCAGGCGCTCTGCTCGTCGATCTGGTTCCAGGCATAGATAGCTGTCGGTACCCAGACCAATGCACCCCCCACCACGGGAATCAGTGAGGAAAATCCGTATATGATGCCAAAAAGGAGGCCGTTGAAGCCAAAGCTCTCGATAAAAAGGCCAAAAAGCATACCCTCGAGTGCAGCGGTAGCAATAATGGAATAGAAAACCACCTCCATCGTCGAGGAGACCTCCTGAATCATTTTGGTACTTTTGATTCTCGAGATTGGCATCAGTTGGCGTATTAACTCAAAGAGCTTATCGCCATAGAGGTTGATAAAAAAGTAGAAGAGGATAACCAGCAGCATATTCTTCACAAAATCGAGACCTGCTGTTCCAAGAGAAGCAAGATAGTGTGCCGAATTCTGGACTGACGAAAGTATCTTCTCTTCACTGAAAAAGTTTCCGAATTGATCACCCACATAGGGAATATGCATCAAAAAGTTCTCAATAGAATGGATCACACTTTTGATCATCTGCATGTCGATATGTTTGGCATGCTCCACACCGACCGTAGCGATATAGACGATCGGTGCAAAAATAATCAGGGACATAGCGAGCGTCATAATCAATGAGCCGGTTTTTCTGGAGTTGAATTTTTTCGCAACCCGCTTGGTGAGGTTGTAGGTTGCCATCGTCAAGAGCATTGCGACCATCATCGAGAGCAGAAAAGGCTGATAGATCGTATAGGCACCCATCAGTGCCAACGTAAAGAGGACGATGATAATTAAATTGGTTCTATTCAAACAGACTATCCTCACCAGGCATTTTCAATCTGAAATGCTCGTAACTCTTTTGTGTTGCGATACGCCCTCTGGCGGTACGCTCAATATAGCCATTGGCCAGAAGATAAGGCTCCAGGACATCTTCGATCGTGCCCTCATCTTCGCTCAAAGCAGCACCGATCGTACTCAGTCCCATCGGCCTGCCTTTGGCAGCGACAAGCAGCTCCAGGAGCTGAATATCCTGCTCATCGAAACCCAGATGGTTGACACCCAGCTCGTCAAGAGCATATCGGGTCGTCTTGAGCCCTATCTCTTTCTCGTCTGCCACTTCGGCGAAATCTCGGACTCTTCGAAGCAGCCTCAGGGCAATCCTTGGCGTCCCCCGGCTCCGTCTGGCGATCTCTTTGGCCGCATCTGCCTGTGCCGGTTTATCCAGCTTATGTGATGCTTTCTCCACGATCGTACCCAACTCCTGCGGGGTATAGAACTGCATACGAAAATGCATCCCGAACCGTTCCCTGAGAGGGTTGGAGAGCATTCCGGCACGTGTCGTTGCACCGATCAATGTAAAGCGCGGCAGGTCGATCTTGACCGTCTGCGCCGCCGGGCCGCTACCGATAATGATATCGAGGCGAAAATCCTCCATCGCAGGGTAGAGTATCTCTTCGATCGTTGTGCTCATACGATGTATCTCATCGATGAAGAGAATATCCCCCTCTTCGATATTGGTCAGCAGTGCAGCCAGATCCCCTGCCTTTTCGATCATCGGCGCAGCGGTTGTTTTGATATTGGCACTCATCTCTGTCGAAATAATATTGGCCAGTGTCGTTTTACCCAGTCCAGGAGGGCCGAAAAAGAGAATATGATCCAGTGCCTCGTTGCGCCTTCTGCTCGCTTCGATAAAGACTTTGAGGTTCTTTTTGATCTTCTCCTGACCGATATACTCATCCCAGCTGCCGGGGCGGAGCGTGATCTCGTAGGAGCTTTCGCCTTCAAAACGCTCGATTTCGACCATACGCTCCATTCTCTACTGCACCACGATGTGATTGATCACTTTTCTGACACCCTCTGTTGTCTGCGCCACATACTCAGCCATCTTTTTTTGCTCCTCATTTTGGGCAAAACCACTCAATAGTACATCCCCATTCAAAGTTTGAACTGTCAGACTCAGTGTCTCCAGTCCGGCCGTATTGGCCAGACGTGCCTTGACGCTGCTGGTGATAATGGAACTGTTCATAAACTGTTCCGGTGTTTCATTAGGAGAAACAGCAACACAGCCATTCAGCCAGAATGCGCCTGCCATTACCATTATGATCACTATTTGCTTCAAGCTCATCCTTTGATTTACTACTTAATAGGTATGTGCTTCATCCGGGAAGGTGCCAGACTTGACTTCGGCTGCATAATTCTGCACCGCCTCTCTGACCAATGCACCACCATCCATATACTGCTTGACAAATTTGGGCATAAACTCTTCGAAGAAGCCGAGCATATCACTCCAGACCAGCACCTGCCCGTCACACGAGACACCCGCTCCGATTCCTATCGTTGGGATAGAGACACGTGAAGTAACCGCTTCGGCCACATCGGGCTTCACTCCCTCAATGATCAGTGCCACCGCACCGGCATCTTCCAGCGCTAGTGCATTTTCGATGATCTCCTGCTTCTCCGCCTCGCTCTTCCCTTTGATAGCGTAGCCGCCTTCGCTTCGTGCACTCTGCGGCTTCAGTCCGATATGGCCAAAAACTGCGATCGCATTGTCACTCAAATGGCGAATAATCTCCACTTTCTCTCTACCGCCCTCCAGTTTGATCGCATCCGCTTCTGTCTCCTGATAAACCCTGACAGCATTTCTCAATGCCGACTCCTTATCCGAATAGGTACCAAAAGGCATATCGAAAAGAATAAAACTCTGCTCGACTCTGCTGCAAACCGCCTGCGTATGATAAATCATCTGGTCAATAGTCGCAGAGATTGTATCAGGCTTACCGGAAAAACTCATATTGAGACTGTCACCCACCAAAATCATATCGACATAAGAATCAAAAAGGGAGGCAAAAAGCGCATCATAGGCCGTGATCATCACGATCTTTTCTTGGCCTTTCATCTTCTGAAGTTTTTTCAACGTTAATTTATGGCTCACAATATCACCTCGTGCACTCTCTTATTATATCTTTTGTATAATATCCCAAAACATATTAAGAGAGCCTCTAAAAATTAGAAGTTCTTCTTAACGAGAAGTGAGATGCATTGAAAAATTTAGTTGCCTACATCACGACCGGCTACCCTGATCTCGAATTGACAATCGACCTCGCCCTTTCACTTGCAGAGTCCGGTGTCGATACATTGGAGCTTGGCATTCCATTTTCCGATCCGGTTGCGGATGGGCCTGTCATCGAAAAAGCCAATTTGCACTCTTTGCAAAACGGCTTCAAAATTGATCACCTTTTTGCCGCTTCACGGCAGATAGCGCCAAAAATCGATACGCTCTGGATGGGATATTTTAACCCTTTTTACCATAAAGGTATGGATCTCTTTATTGATGAGGCTGTTCATAGCAGCGTTAGCGGTTTCATTATCCCCGATCTGCCTCTCGAAGAGGCACGGCCCTACAAGGAGATGGTCAAAGCAAAAAACCTTGCTTTGATCGACTTTGTTGCGCCTACTGACAGCAGTGAGCGTATCGAAGAACTTGTCAGTGATGCCGATAAATTCATCTACCTTGTTGCCTATGCCGGCATCACCGGTTCGGGAAAATCGGAGTCTCTTGAGCGTGTGATCGATGATATTCGAAACGTTACAAAAACACCGGTCTATGTCGGCTTCGGTGTGGATGAAAATACCGCGCAGGAAAAAGCACAGGGCGTCGATGGTGTCATTGTGGGATCTGCTTTTGTAAAGATACTGCTGGATGAATCATTGAGTGGAAGTAAAAAAATAGAGAAAATCAGCCGATTGGCCAAAGAGATAAAAGAGAAGATCAACCCATAATCCGTAGGCGGAGTGCCATCACTCCAACAAAAAGTAGCACAATCGTAGCGTGGGCATTCCTGCCCACAACATCTTGCTACAACTGTAAAAAAACATTGAAGATGCTGATCCGATTTTCGTGGGCAGGAATGCCCACGCTACGTATCAATATGATGCTCTTGGTGAGTGCAGGAGTCAGGAGGCCCCGAAGAGAGAGAAAGGCAAACTAGATTCTCGCTTCTTCCCGACGCTGCAACATCTCCCAATAGGCATCGATATTCTTTTGGATCTCTTCGATGACATGCTTGTTCTCAGGCTTGAAGAGATGTCGGTATCTTCCCTGTGCCGCCAGATAATCCTCGACAGGAATGACATTTTTAGGTCTGTAGAGGATATTGAGCTCATGGCCATCGATGATCTCATAAATCGGGAACATCAGTGAATCAGTTGCCAAATCTGTCACGTGGATCGTATCCTTGGGATCAAATCTCCACTCTGTCGTACAAGCCGAAACTGTATTGATAAAGCATGGCCCCTCTGTCTCCAGTGCTTTTTGGAATCCTTTGGCCATCGATTTCCACTTGTTTGGCGCCAACTGTGCGACATAAGGGGCACCATGGGCAGCCATGATCGCTACGATATCCTTTTTCTTCTCTTTCTTACCATAAGAGTGCGTTCCTGCCTGTGCTGTCGAAGTGGTTGCTCCGATCGGTGTAGCTGAGGATCTCTGGCCACCCGTGTTGGCATAGTTCTCATTGTCGAGACAGATATAGGTAAAGTCATGTCCCCGCTCCATCGCACCGGAGAGCCACTGGAAACCGATATCATAGGTAGAACCGTCACCACCGAATGCAACGAACTTGACAGGAGCATCGGGGTCCTTCAGGGTACCCTTTCGCTTTCTGGCTTTGTACATCGCCTCTGCGCCGGTTACCGCCGTAGCCGCATTCTCAAACCCGATATGGATCCATGAAGTATCCCAGGAAGTATAGGGATAGACTGCCGTTGACACTTCGAGACAGCCTGTATTGGAGGAGATGACCAGATTGTCATCTGTACAGTTCATCAGTTCTCTGACGATCATCGAGTGGGCACAGCCGGGACAGAGAAGGTGAGCCCCTTCCAATCTATCATTGTTAGTTGAAAACTCTTTCAGGTTTTTGATTGATGTAATTGCCATCTCTTAGCTCCTTCTTGTCTCATAAAATCCGAGTTTTGGACCGCGGAGTCCGGAAAACTGCTGTATATTGGTTGTGATATGTCCGGCATCGGCATGTGCTTTCTGCTCTTTCATAATTCTTTTTGCCTCATCGACTGCAAAGTCACGTCCGCCCAAACCATAAATATAGTTTGTAATCATCGGTCTTGCATTGGTACTGTAGGCCGCTGCGGATACTTCATTGAAGAGTGCGCCCATCGCACCGCCCGGAGCCGATTTGTCCATACAGCAAACTGCTTTGAGTGTCGGAACATCCAGTGCCTCACGAATCAGATCATAAGGGAATGGCCTGAAGCATCGTGGTGAAACGATACCTACTTTGATCCCCTCTTCTTCTCTGAGTTGTTTCGCAGCGAGAACGGCTGTCTCGACGCTGGAACCCAGAAGTACCAGAGCCACTTCGGCATCTTCCATCATATAAGTTTCGACTCTCTTATACTCTCTGCCCGTCAGCTTTTTGAACTCTGCAAAGACTTCGTCAATTACTTTTGGAGCATCCATCAATGCTTTGTGCTGCTTCGCTTTGTGCTCGAAATGCCAATCCTCTTCAGTCTGTGCACCATGGGTAACAGGCCTTGTAAAGTCAAGCATCTCATCTACGGGTACATAGTCTCCCACAAACTTGTAGGCTACATCATCTTTGAGAGGGTAAACATTCTGTGCTTTGTGTGACGTGGTAAATCCATCCTGGTGCACCATGACCGGAAGTCTCACATCGAGATGTTCACCGATTCTGAATGCACAGAGAGGAAGATCATACGCCTCCTGTGAATCGAATGCATCGATCTGGATCCAGCCTGAATCTCTTCCGAGATACATATCGGAGTGGTCACCCCGGACATTCAATGGAGAAGCCAACGCTCTATTGACAACTGTCAATACGATCGGCAGTCTCATTCCCGATGCCTGATAGAGTACTTCGACCATCAATGCAAAACCCTGAGAGGAGGTCGCTGTCGCAACACGTCCACCCGCAGCCGCAGCACCGACACATCCGGACATCGCTCCGTGCTCCGACTCTACCATGACGAACTCGCCATCGATATAACCATTGGCCACGTAACTTCCGTACCCCTCGACGATAGGTGTAGAAGGCGTAATAGGATACGCTGCAACAACATCAACCTGAGCCTGTCTCAAAGCCTGAGAAGCGGCATAGTTCCCATCCCAAACTTCTACTTCATTTAATTCAAATTCTTTTGCCATAACTATCCTTTACTTATTTCGCTTTCTTTTCTTTTTGCGGCCATCCGGCAAGTGCTTCATCATTATCTTCTGCTTCTGCAAACATCAAAAGTGATTTTGGATTGGTAGGACAGACCTCTACACAGACGCCGCATCCTTTACAGTGGTCATAGTCGATACCCAGCATCTGCTTGTCTCTTGAGATGATCGATGTATCCGGACACCATACCCAGCAGTTCTGGCAGTCGATGCAGATATCTCTGTTGTAGACCGGCTTTATAATTCGCCAGGAGGCCACAGTCGCCGTATAGGAGTTGAAATCAGTATAATGCCGCTCTTCCGCTTTCTGATGGACAACATCGCTCGCATCCCCCTCAAAAGAGTCGAGCACGACACCCTTTGTCACCTCATCCCAGCCTACTTTATCTTCGGCACCCAGTTCTCTCATACCTCTTTTGTCTGTCGCTAATACACCTTTACTCATACTGCTCTCCTCTACTTCACTTCGTTATATGCTCTGGTAATCGCTTCCATATTGGCATCGATAATCTTCTGTGGGAACTTGGAAAGAACTTTTTTCATATTTTCCAGGAAAAAATCCAAGTCGTACATTTTGGAGATCTTCATAAATGCACCGAGAATCGGTGTATTTGGCATCGCTCTGCCGATTGTATCGAGAGAGATCTGCATACAGTCAACGACATGGACTCTGTCTGCCTTATCCTGAAGCGCAGGAATCTGGCTGATCAACTCCTCTTTTGAGAGGTGCGTCGTAATGATATACTGCGTATCCGGCTTGTCATTCTTCGTAATATCATCGGTGAATGCCAGTGCGGGGTCGATGACAAATACATAATCAGGATACATTTTTGTTTCCTGGTTTGTAATAGGCTCATCATCGATCCTATTGTAGGCATTCATTGCGGCGCCACGCTTTGCAGAACCATAAAGTGCGTATGCCTGTACCTGCTTTCCAGTCGTCGCGACGACACTTCCCAAACCTTTTGCACCTGTTACCGCACCTTGGCCGGCACGGCTATGCCATCTAATTTCAACCATTCTGTCTCCTATCAAAATATAGTGTTAGGTTAATTGTAATCTCAGCACTCTTAAAGGATGCTTGAAACTTTCTTTTTTTAGCCTCTTATTATGGAGACGACCGCATCCAGCGCACTTTTTCTCACAAGAGAGCAGCACGCCGAAAGATCTTCCTCTGAACCATACCCGGATGTGACGGCAATTCCCCTGATTCCTGCTGCCTGCGCAGACAGCATATCCATACAGGTATCACCGACCATCCAGCACTTGTTTGTATCTTCTTTCAGCTTCGATAGCGCTTTGAAAATCGGTTCAGGATGGGGTTTTGGGTTCTCCACATCCTCCCTCCCGATCAAAACCTCAAAATAATGCATGAGATTCATATGCTCCAGCAGCTCGACAGAGTATTTTGCCGTCTTGGTCGTCACGACTCCCAGTCTGGCAAATTTCGATGCTTCCTTCACTGCCCTCTCCGCTCCCGGCAGCAGCAGGGTTTTCTCTCTGCTGATCTTTCGATAGTGGGCCTTGTAGGCAGCGACATACTCCCAGACTTCCGCATCGGAAATACCCAGTGAGAGAAACATTTTATCCAGCGGATGGCCGATCTCAGCCGTAATCCTCTCCTCCGGCGGTGCCGTCCTGCCAAAATGACCATACGCCCTCTCAAAACTCTCCAGTATCGCCTCCGTTGAGTCGATCAGTGTCCCATCCAGGTCAAAGAGAATGATGTGCTCTTTTTGTAGCCTTTCGGCCTCCTGTGGCTTTATCATTTTTTGACCCAGTCGATCTGATTGTGCTCGATCCCGATAATAGATGGCTCGATCCCTTCGATTTTTCGATTGACGGCAGTGATCGAATTGGGGATATAGAGGAAGATATAGGGATAGTCATCCACTATCATTTTAAAGAGTTTCTGATAATTTAGTGCAAATTTTTCGGGGTCGATGATCTTCTCCGATGTAACGATCAGACGATCCACCTCCGGATTGTGATAACCGATGAAATTGAAGCCACCCTTTCTATCCCCATCACTGTGCCAGATACTGTAGGCATCGGGGATCAGCGAGAGGCTCCAGCCCATCAGCACCGCTTCGAAATTATGCGGCATCACCACTGTATTGAGAAAGGCCTGCCACTCCATTGTGCGGATTTTCATCTCGATCCCGACTTTCCGTAGCTGATGCTGGATGATTTGCGCCGCATAAATCCGTGTGTCGTTACCCGTATTGGTCACCACCTCAAATCGTAGAGGATTGTCTTTGTTGTAGCCTGATTCCCGCAGCAGTGCTTTTGACTTTTCCGGATCGTATCGGCGCGGTTTCAGATCCTTTGGGTACGCGCCACTTCCCGGCATAAAGGGCCCGTGACAGATCGTACCATGCGAAAAGAAGAGCAGATCGATGATCTCTTTACGATTGATTGCATAGGCGATCGCCTCTCTCACGCGCTTCTCCTGAAAAATTTTCTTCCGAAGATTGAATCCCAGATAGGTATAGGAGTGGGAGGGCTGCTCGATCAGCCGGTAATAGGATCTGAATCCTTCGTCCAGCTGCCGCTCCACTTGCAGCGGATCGAGTCCACCGATGTCCAGCTCCTTTGCCTTGAGGGTGATAAATTGAGTCGAAGGGTCACCGATATAATGCAGGTTGACCTTTTCGATATAGGGAGGATGAATGAAGTAATCCCGGTTGCCCTCCAAGACGATGCGCTCATTGACCTTGAAGGGCTTGGTCAATTTATAAGGACCTGTTCCCACCGGAAGTTTGTTGAGCGGTGTCGTCATGGGATCTTCCACCTGACTCCAGAGATGGCTGGGGAGTATCCCCATCATCCAGATAGAGAGCGCTTTGAAGTAGGGTTGTGTATAGTTGATCCTTAGATGATAATCATCGATTTTTTCCACACTTTTGACATATTTGAAATCATCTTTATAGGGTGTCACCAGTTTGGGAGAGTGCAGCAACTCGTATGTGTAGACAACATCATCCGCACTAAAAGGCTTGCCGTCATGCCATACGACTCCCTTGCGCAGCGTCACAAGCAGGGTCGTATTGTTTTCGAAAGAGAAAGATTCTGCCAGATCTCCGATAATCGCACCATTCTTGTCAAACTTGAACAAACCGTTGAAAATATATCCTGCCACTTCGGCACTGGCTGAATCAGTTGCCAACAGCGGATTGATTCTGGCCGGGGATGAGCTGATCGAGAGTTGAAGTGTACTTGCAGAAAGCATCTGCTGCGAAAATACAATCATTGTGATAAAAACCAGATAGAAAAAGCGCAAAAAAATCCTTCCTGCTTTATTGGAGTGATTTTACCACAAATGCCTCATATTTATGGCTATTCCAGAATCAATTCACCTATTTCCATAATTAGACTATATCATTAAAATAATGCCAAATAATCATTCTTAGAGATTTATTAAATTTAATTTCAATTTAATAGAGATTGCCATAGAATATGGACGTTAATAAAATTTTGTTATGAGAAAGGATTGCTATGGCACGATTGATAGTAATGGGTGGCGGTGTTTCAGGACATACGGCAGCTACATTTGCAAGAGATTGGCTCGGCAGCGAACACGAAGTGGTTGTTGTCACGCCAAATAGTATGTGGAACTGGATTCCATCCAATATTTGGGTAGGTGTAGGAGGAATGAGCAAAGAAGATGTTGTCTTTCCACTCGCACCTGTTTATGAAAAAGCCGGTATTGATTACAGACAGGCAAAAGCAGTCTCTATCCATCCTGAGGGAAAAGAGGGTGGAGATACACCCTATATTACCATTGAGTATACAGGCCAGGACAAAGAGGGGCAGACAGAAGAGCTTACCTATGACTATTTGATCAATGCGACAGGACCGAAGCTGAACTTTGGGGCAACTGAAGGCCTGGGTGAAGGAACTGATCTTGGTAAGCATACCGTGTCAGTCTGTACGGCAGACCATGCTGTCCATGCCAACAATGAACTCAGAAACTGTATCGAGAAGATGAGAAAAGGCGAAAAGCAGACCATTCTTATCGGTATGGGCCATGGTATGTGTACTTGCCAGGGCGCTGCTTTCGAATATATCTTCAACGTTGAGCATACGCTCAAAGAAGAGGGTGTCAGAGATATGGCTGAGATTGTTTTCCTTACCAATGAATCATTCCTCGGTGACTTCGGTATGGGCGGTATCCACTTCAAGATGGGTGGATTTGCTACATCCAGTAAAGTCTTTGCCGAGTCACTCTACGCAGAAAGAGGTATGGACTGGATCCTCGGCGCCCACGTCAACAGAGTCGAAGAGGGGAAAGTCACCTTCGAGACACTGGATGGAGAGACTGACGAGCAGGAGTTCGACTTCGCAATGCTGATCCCACCATTTGCAGGCGTAGGACTCAAAGCCTTTGCGAAAGATGGTTCCGATATCACCGATACGATCTTCGCACCAAACGGATTTATGAAAGTGGATGCGAAGTATGATGCCG
>JAOZOG010000573.1 GCA_029933395.1 Sulfurovaceae bacterium
TCACAGGAGAGCAATGCCGACCTGACCGCCCGCCTGACAGAGATCTTCAACAATATCGAAGTGATCAAATCGAGCTCATCGCAGAAGTTCGAATACCGCCGTTTCGCCAAAGAGAATTTGAACTTTTTCAAATTGACAATGAAACAGCAGCTTATCAATGCATTGGTGGGCCCGACGCTGGAGGTCTTCGGCTCGGTCGCCGTCGCCGTCGCGATCTATGTGGGGGCAAGTCAGGTTTTCAGCGGGGAGATTACAGTGGGGACCTTTTTTGCCTTCGTGACAGCACTCTTTATGCTCTATGATCCGATCCGGGTCCTCTCCAATATCCACAACCAGCTTCAGGATGCCGTTGCGGCGACCGAGCGACTGAACGAACTCTTCGAGAGCCGACCGGAGATCGTTTCCGGAGATCGGGTGCTTGATCATGTAGAGCGGGTCGATTTCCGGGATGTTTCTCTCCACTATGAAGGGAAACAGGCACTCGGCGGTATCACGCTGGAAGCGGAGAAGGGCAGAGTCTACGCTCTGGTAGGCGACAGCGGTGCCGGCAAGAGCAGTTTTGTCAATCTTCTCGTGCGTTTTTATGATGTCAGTAGCGGTGCATTGATGATCAATGGCCATTCGATCGCCTCCTATACCCTTCCGTCACTGCATCAGAGGATCGCCTATGTAACCCAGCGTATCTATATCTTTCAGGACACGATCCTCGCCAATGTCGCTTACGGAGGAGAGATCGATGAGGAGAGAGCGATCGAAGCGCTGAAGCGTGCCTATGCATGGGATTTTGTCGAAGCGATGGAGGAGGGTGTCCATACGGTACTCGATGAGTTTGGTGTCAACCTCAGCGGTGGACAGCGCCAGCGCATCGCACTGGCCCGCGCCCTCTATAAAAATCCCGAGATCCTCATCCTCGACGAAGCGACATCAGCCCTGGATAACAAGAGCGAAAAAGCGATCCAAAAGGCGCTTGAATCTCTCAAAAAAGAGATGATCACATTTGTCGTGGCGCATCGCCTCTCTACAGTAGAGAAAGCAGATATCATCTTGCTCTTTGAAAAAGGGGAGATTATCGCACGGGGTAGTTATGAAGAGCTGCTGGAGGAGTCACCCGAGTTTAGAAAATTGGCAAATCGGCAGCAGGATGCGTAGGGTAGATATAATCCACCTTTGTAATTTGTCTAACTTGCCAAATTTTTTTATGAGAGTGCATCATCAATCGCCTGACAGATCGTATGCCCGACAAGGATATGCATCTCCT
>JAOZOG010000161.1 GCA_029933395.1 Sulfurovaceae bacterium
TTTTGTTGCCGTCCGTTACGACGGTGACTTCAGTCGGTGTACTGCCGATGATGGAGTCGAGGGTATCCACCGCCTGCTTTTTACTGAGGACCTCGAGGTATTTGCCTACCAGTACGAAGGTGATGATCATCACGACCGAGTCGAAATAGACCTCCCCGCGCTGTGTCACCATCGCATAGATCGAGTAGATATAGGCCGAGAGCGCCCCTGAGGCGACCAGGGTATCCATATTGACGATTCTGTTTTTATAGCCATAGTATGCGCCGCGAAAAAAGATCCATCCGCTGTAGAAGAGTACCGGTGTGGCGAGAAGAAACTCCGCCACATTGAGGATATCTTTGAACTCCTGCTTCATCCCCGTAAAGTAGCCGGCATAGTGGGCAATCGCGATCCACATAATGTTCATCGTGCCGAATACCCCTACCAGGATACGGGAGTAGTACTCTTTGCGCGTCTTGACGGCACGCTCCTCTTGAAGTTTGGGGTCATAGGGGTAGGCATTGTAGCCGATGGATCGGATCGTCTCGATGATTTTGGAGAGCTTGATCACCTCGGGGTCCCAGACGACTTTGGCTTTGTTGTTGGTGTAGTTGATCGTCGCTTCGATGACGCCGTCGGTTTTGTGCAGGACCTTTTCATTGAGCCAGACACAGGCGGAGCAGTGGATCCCCTCGATGATGAGGTTGATCTCCTGGAGCCCGTCTTCGTGGGTTTTGATATATTTGTTTTTGAAACCTTCCAGATCGAATTTGTCCAGATCTTCACTGCTTTGGAGGGCCGGCTGCAGCTGGGTATCTCCCAGTTTGTCATAGAAGGTTCCCAGCCCCTCTTCGTTGAGCAGATGATAGACGCCCTGACAGCCTTTGCAGCAGAAGTATAGTTGTCTCTCCTTACCCTCTTTTATCTCTGTCTCTTTGATCATCACCTCTTCATCAAACTCCAGATGACAGTGGGTGCAGGCTACTTTGGCCAAGGTGGCTCCTTTGGGTATCCCGATGGCGGGATCGTATTGCGCGATTTTATCCAAAATAGGGTAAGATGCAAGCTATGGAGAGCATTTCGGTGATCATTCTGGTATTGATTTTACTGGAGTTGTTTGAGGCATGGTGGCAGAAAGATAAGACGCTTTTCGATGTTTTGGCACGTGGATATCACTACTATCAGAAGAGTATTTTTCTTTTTCTTCTGATGCATCCCACCTTTTACTATATCCTGTTTGTTATCCTCTTCACGAATGTATTCAATGGATGGATGGTCACGATCCTGCTTCTGAAAACGGTCGATATCTTTTTCAAGTTGACACTGATGAATAAACTCTTCGTCGAAAAAACGATAGATGCGTCACTCGAAATGATACTCTCCGAGCCGTTGAGCCCCTGGCTCTTTTTGACGGGGGTGAGTCTCTATCCTTTCCTTCTCTTTTATGCGCTGACTTGAATTTGGGAAAATATTCAGAGGTGCCCTTAAGTTTATTTGGTTTATAATGCTCTCACTACATACAGAAGTACACAATAACAAAAGCATCTCTAAAAGTGCAAAAACTGGTACTGATAACTGGTGTATAATCTCTCACGTATAGATATTCTATTAAGATTCAAACAAGAGGAACAATGAGCGAAAATAAAAAATCTAATGGCAACCAACACGCCAATAGAAAAAACAACAGAACCCATGTGCCTGTAGACGGGTACAAAATCGAAGCACTCCAGCAAAAACCACTGACTGAACTGGTAGAGATCGCCAAAGAGGTCAAAGTCGAAAATCCCAATGAATTCCAGCGAAAAGATTTGATTTTTGAGATACTCAAGTCACAGGTGAGCCAGGGGGGCTTTATCCTCTATACCGGTATTCTCGAAGTGATGAACGACGGATATGGCTTCCTCCGTTCGATCGATGGGAATTTTGCCAATTCGGGCAACGATACCTATGTCAGTTCGACACAGATCAAGCGGTTTGCTTTGAGGAACGGAGATATTGTCACCGGCCAGGTAAGACAACCCAAGGACCAGGAGAAGTATTACGCACTGCTCAAGATCGAAGCGATCAACTATATGCCTCCCGAGAAGTCCAAGCAGCGGCCGCTCTTCGACAACCTGACACCGCTCTATCCCAACGAAAAGCTCAAACTCGAATACAATCCGATGAAACTGACCGGTCGTGTACTCGATCTCTTCTGTCCAATTGGAAAAGGACAGAGAGCCCTGATCGTGGCACCGCCCCGAACCGGTAAAACCGAACTGCTCAAAGAGTTGGCGCACGGTATCTCCCACAACAATCCGGATGCCTCTCTGATGGTACTGCTAGTCGACGAGCGCCCCGAAGAGGTAACCGATATGCAGCGCTCCGTCAAGGGTGAAGTCTACAGCTCGACTTTTGACCTGCCTGCCCAAAACCACGTCAGAACTGCCGAGATGGTGATCGAAAAAGCGAAACGGCGTGTCGAACTCGGCAAAGATGTTATCATTCTGCTCGACTCTATTACCAGACTGGCACGTGCCTACAATACCGTAACGCCCAGCTCAGGCAAAGTGCTCTCGGGTGGTGTCGATGCCAATGCGCTGCACAAGCCCAAGCGCTTCTTCGGTGCGGCGAGAAATATCGAAGGTGGTGGCAGCCTGACGATCGTTGCTACCGCACTGATCGAGACGGGAAGCCGTATGGACGAGGTGATCTTCGAAGAGTTCAAGGGAACCGGTAACGCCGAAGTGGTACTCAACCGCCATATCGCTGACCGCCGTATCTATCCCGCGATCGACGTGACCAAGTCCGGCACACGGAAAGAGGAGCTCCTTACCGATCCTGAAACACTACAGAAGGTCTGGGCGCTGCGTAATGCAATGCAGAATATGGAAGAGATCGAAGGATTGAAGTTCCTCTTCTCCAAGATGCTCAAGACCAAGACAAACGAAGAGTTTTTGTCGATAATGAACGAGGGAGCGTAGTCTTTCAAGCTTGGGCTTGAAAGAAGTGAATAATGAATGGTGAATAATGAATAACGAAGAACGAATAGCTACAAGGAATAGAGTAGAAGCTTTTCTTAGAAAAGCCCACCATAATTATTCACTATTCATCATTCACTATTCATTCCTTCAAAGAGGTGCACCTCTTTGAAGGTAGGTGTCTTCGACTCCGGTGCCGGTGGCCTGAGTGTCGTCAAGTCTCTTCTGGAGCATAAACTGTTCGATGAGATTATCTACTATGGGGATACGGCCCGTGTTCCCTATGGTACCAAAGATAAAAATACGATTATCCGCTACTCTCTTGAAGCCCTCGAGTTTTTCAATAATTTCGATATTGATCTGCTGATCACTGCCTGCAATACTGTCAGTGCACACGCGTTGACTGAAATGCGCGAGGCAAGCGGTTATGAGATCGTCGGGGTGATCGAACCGGGGATCAGGGCACTGGAGAATAAGCTACCGACAAAAGATGCCCCGATATTGATCACGGGTACCCGGGCGACGATCGCTTCGGGACGCTACCAGAGAGAGCTTATGGAGCGTGGCTACCACAACCTTACTGCTATACAAACCGGCCTTTTTGTTCCTCTGGTAGAGGAGGGTATTTTCGATGGACCGGTACTCGATGAGGTGATGGAGTATTATTTCAAAGCAATTTCCGCCCCATCAGCAATCATATTGGGCTGCACCCATTTCCCTCTGATCAGTGATGCAATGAGGGATTATTTTGAAAAGAGCCCCCTGATGATCCACTCTGGGGATGCGATTGTCGAGCATCTTGCTGATCAATGCGGCATCACGGGAAGTGATGGGGAGAATAATCTCAAAATATTTGCTTCAGACAATGTCGAAGGGTTGAGGCGAACTGCCAAAGGGTGGCTGGGTGACGTTTGATGAGCGCTGCTATGCACTCCTCCGACAAATACCCCGAGGCAGAGTGAGCAGCTACAGGGAGATTGCCCACGCGTTGGGTAGCAAAGCCTATCGTGCTGTCGGCAATGCCATGAACCGCAACCCTTATTCCACTGACATCTATCCCTGTCACAGAGTTGTCAAGAGTGATGGGTTGATCGGTGGCTATGCGCACGGAAGCGAAGCGAAGATCAAGCGACTCAGTGAAGAGGGTGTGATGGTAAAAAAGGGCAGAGTGGTAGATTTTGAAAAGTTACTGATGAAAGCTTCGGAGTTCACTATTTAGAGGTGCCCTTTAGAGATTCCCTTTAGTGCGATGTGCCTTTATGGTGGATGCAATCCGCCAAATCACGATCATTTATATCAAAACAATATCCATATTTATACAAAATTTTGAACCAATCTGTGTTAGAGCAGCCCGACTGCCTCTCTGACTTTTTCCATCTTCATATTCGCGATTTTCTGTGCCTTTTTGGCGCCCGCATCGAGGATTTCACGCACTTCATCCATATGGTCGAGATAGTAGGCGCGCTTCTCTCTCGCTTCGGCGAACTCTTCCCAGATCAGCTCTTTGAGGTACTTTTTGAAGTGGCCGTAGCCCTCTTTGCCGCTGCGGTATCGCTCGCGCAGCTCCTCTTTTTTGTCGTGTTCGAGGAAAAGGGCGGCCAGTGCAAAGACATTGCAGCTCTCCGGATCGAGCGGCTCACCCATCGGGGTGGAGTCGGTGACGACTTTGTTGCAGCGTTTCTGCAGCGGCTTCTCTTCCATAAAGAGTTCGATCGTATTGCCGTAGCTCTTACTCATCTTTTCGCCGTCGAGTCCCGGGATCGTCGCCATCTCTTCGGCGACCTTGTACTTGGGCAGGGTGAAGATCTCCCCATATTCATTGTTGAATTTGATCGCGATATCGCGGGTCATCTCCAGATGTTGTACCTGGTCTTTACCGACGGGCACGATTTCGCTGTCGAGGATCAGGATATCGGCAGCCATCAACACAGGGTAGCTGAAGAGTGCATGGTTGGCGGCGATTCCTTTGGCCACTTT
>JAOZOG010000162.1 GCA_029933395.1 Sulfurovaceae bacterium
GTGCCTGGGTCAACTCGGCGAAGTTGGCGCGTGAAGCGATCAAGGCAACGATGATATAGAGGAGGATATTGCCCAGCTCATTTGATCCGGCCACCCTACTGACCGGTGTCATCGCGAAGAGTGTTCCGGCGATCGTCGCGAGAATGACGACCCAGGTGCTTGTCGTGACAAAATCGCTGACCGGCAGAAAGAGTGCCAACCATTGACTCACGGCTGAAACCGCCACACCGATACCCAGCAGCAAAAAGAGAGAATGAAACGTGATCGGTGTATCCGACTTGCCTGCATCGAGCGTCTCCCCTACTTCATCGATCACCGAGGTATCCGCCCTGCTCCATCGGTTGAATCGGGTAGCCAACGGTACCAGTGCCAGAAGCGCCATTACCCAAATCGCATAATCGACTGAATCGATCAGGAGCGCATAACCCATCTTGGCATCAGGTACCTGGAGTGCTCCCTGTATCGCCACCATATTGGCCGTACCGCCCATCCAGCTACCGCTGAGCGCTGCAAATGCCTTCCACGCTTCGGGCTCGAAAGCGGCGTGAAAGAGAGCAAACATCCCGATAAACCCCAGAGCGATACTGAATGCAGCGAGAAAAAAGGTCAAGAGCATCTTTTTGCCCAGCCTGGCGATCTTCCGCAAGTCTGCATGCAGCAGCATCAGGAAGATCATTGCGGGCAGCAGGTTGGATTTGATATCTTTGTAGGTGGCGGTGATTTCCGCTGTCTTTTGCCAGAGTCCCATCGTCGAAAAGAGCATCACCACAAAATAGAGAATCACGATCGCCGGAAGATAGTCGAAAAGTTTGAACCGGTAGTGCTTGTCGACATAGACAATCATCGCAGCAAGAAAAATCAATAGTGCCAGATAGGCAAACCCACTTTCGATCATTCAAAATTCCTCATATATTTTGCTGTCTCATCATACTCAAAAACTGCTTCAAAGTCTGGTTGTTCACCGTGTGTTAATCAAAAAACCCTATGATCATATTATAAAATAAAAAACGGATACTTACGAATGAAAAGACACCTTCTATTTGCGACATTTCTTATCCTTCAAACGATACTGATGGCAGACTACAAACTGGTAGATGCCGGTCGAACACCAAGCAGAATAGACCATCTACCCAAAGGCAAGATCGCCGATATGAAGCGGATACCGCAGGATCCTGCCTATTATGCCAAACAGATCAACCCTGTCTCCTACAGCAAGCAGCTCGAGTGGGACAAAGAGTACAATGAAAAACACTTCGCCCCCTGGAGTCTCAATAAAATCGATATCCCTGTCGATGAGATGACATGGCCTTTCCGTTCTGTCAGAAAGGTGAAGATCTACACCAGCAAAGGCAAGGTGATCTCCTCATCGATCTATGAGCAATGGATCAAAAATGCCAACTTCAGCAGACTTGATACAGCACATCAATACGGGATCACAGTCAAGCATGTCAATGTGCGTGCTCTGCCTACGATCTACTCCTTTTATCACAACCCAAAAAAAGCTGGCGAAGGCTTTCCTTTTGACTACAATCAGAACAGCTCCTATCATCTCAATACCCCACTCTACATTTCACACTACTCCCGCGATGGAAAATGGGCCTATGTACGCGGCCCCACGGCGTATGGATGGATCAAAACATCTGGCATCGCACTGGTAGACAAGGATTTCATCAGGCGATTCAAAAACAACCATTATGCCATCGTGATCAAGGACAACCTCAAGCTCTATCAAGACAAAAAGTATCTCTCTCCGGTCAAACTGGGGACGATTTTTCCTATTGTCAAGAGTCGCAAGAATCCAAAAGCCAATGCCTATCTCTTTGCTATTCGGGGGAAAGGTGGCAAAGCGGCTCTTCAGGCGATAGAAACTACAAAGCCCGGCCTGATCGCCAAGAAACCGATCCCTATGACACCTAAAAATACGGCGATGATCGCCAGGCAATTCTATAATGAACCCTATGGATGGGGTGGGCTGCTGCAAACCAGGGACTGCTCCTCTTTTACCAAAGACTACTTTGCGCCCTTTGGTATTTTCCTCCGCCGCAACTCCAGCAAACAGGCGAGAGACGGAGACTACTGCAGTATCCGAGGCATCCCCAAAAGCAAGAAGAAAAAAACCATTATCTCCCAGGCCAAACCTTTTCGCTCGATGCTCTATGTGCCGGGACATATCGTCCTCTATCTGGGGCAGTACAAAGGCGAGCCTGTCATTATGCATACCTACTGGGGGGCACGCCTCAAAGATGGCAGCAAAAAAGTCCTTGCCCGTACCGTCATCACGACGACCGAACCGGGAAAAGAGTTGAGAAATATCAAAGAGAGCAGCGAGCTCGCCAACACACTCAAGGCAATCATCACACCCGGAGAGTAGAAGGCAAACCGAGTATAATACGCCCTATGATACAAACCTGTAACGAACTCAAAACCGGTCGCTTGGCCGGAATAAAAAAACTCACCCTTCGCGAATCGCTCCGGACCTTTCCCTCCGAAATACTCGACCTGGCCGATTCTCTGGAGGTACTCGACCTTTCCCAAAACCGGCTCGATACTCTCCCTGATGATTTTGGACGATTGAAGAAGCTGAAAATCCTCTTTCTCTCCGATAACAATTTCACAAAAATCCCTGAAGTTCTCTCGGAGTGCCCAAATCTGACGATGATCGGTTTCAAATCCAACCAGATCTCAACATTCCCGGAAGATGCACTGCCTCTCCATACCCGCTGGCTCATTCTCACTGACAACCGGATCGAAAAGCTGCCTGATTCAACCGGCAAACTGGATAAATTGCAAAAACTGATGCTGGCTGGCAACTATATCACCCGGCTTCCCGATACGATGCAGCAATGCAAAAACCTCGAACTCCTCCGCCTCTCCGCCAATCGTCTGGAGTACCTGCCTGATTGGTTATTTGATCTACCAAAACTCGCCTGGCTTGCCTGTGCCGGCAACCCCTGTATGGCTACCGATGTTCACGATGCCAAGAGCCTTGCCGAGATCGCCTGGGAAGATGTCTCGCTCCACGAAGCGCTTGGAGAAGGTGCATCGGGTATCATCTCCCGCGCTAAAATTACAGATGACACCCACGCTGCCATCAAAGTCTTCAAAGGCGACGTCACCAGTGACGGCTACCCCTCCGACGAAATGTCCGCCAGTATCGCCGCCGGCAAACACCACAATCTCAATACCCCACACGGAAAGATCACAGACCATCCTGATGAAAAAGAAGCACTGGTCTTCCCCCTCATTCCCGCGATCTACTGCAACCTTGGCAACCCCCCAAGCCTCGAGAGCTGCACCAGAGATATCTACGACGATGAGACCTCTTTCTCTTTCCCAAGAATGATGCGCATCCTCAGCGACGTCGCCTCCGCCGCCGAACACCTCCATCAGCGGGGCGTCAACCACGGCGACCTCTACGCCCACAATATCCTCATCGACAAAGAGGGCCACAGCCTTCTGGGAGACTTTGGTGCCGCCACCTGCTACGATAAGTCAACTTATGGTCATGCTTTTGAGCAACTGGAAGTGAGAGCCTTTGGATGTCTGATGGAGGAACTGTTGGAACGATGCGACAGATCAAGTGAGAATGAGTCGGAAAAGATAGCAGCACTGGAGCAGCTCAGAGAAAAGTGCCTGAGTAGAACCGTCAAAAAGCGGCCACTTTTCGACGAGATTCATCGGGTTTTGTCAAAGTTGGTATAGGTATTGTATTACGTTTATATCGTTGAATGCAGTGATGAGACACTCTATACAGGTATCGCACGCGATTTGGAATGTCGGATCGAAGAGCACAACGCTTCGGAAAAAGGAGCCAAATACACCAGATCAAGGCGGCCTGTCAAGCTGGTGTATTATGAAGAGTACCCTGACCGCAGCAGTGCCTCGAAACGGGAGTATGCGATTAAGAAAATGAGCAGAAAGGCAAAGCAGGAACTGCTGCTTTGCACCTCAGTTATCGATTCTGCCTCATCTCCGAAATAGCCCGCCTCTCTTCCAGGATTAGGAGCGTTTCTCTCTCGAAATATCCTGGCACAGTTTCACAAAATACTTCGCATTTTCCACCGGTACATCCGGTAGGATACCGTGGCCGAGGTTGAAGATGTGTCTGCCCTCTTTCATTGTCTCTGCGAGTGATTCGACGCACTCTCTGGTCGCTTCTTTGCTGTAGAGGCGGCATGGTTCCATATTGCCCTGGAGGACATAGCGGTCTCCCAGTTTCTCTTTGGCGAGTGCCATCGGGGTGGACCAGTCGACACCAAAAACATCGAAGTTTCCATAGATCTCATCGAGGAAGGCAGGGATTCCCTTGGGAAACATAATGATGGGGGTATCGGGATATTTGGATTTAAGATAGTCGGCGATCTCCACCATATACTTCCACGAAAACTCATCATATTTGGAGGGCTCGATCGCGGCGGCCCAGGAGTCGAAGATCTGGACGACATCGATACCTGCCTCGATCTGCTTCTCCATATAGAACTTCACCACCTCCGTGACTTTCGCCAGGATGGCGTGAAGCAGTTCGGGGTCGGAGTACATCATCTTTTTGCAGACATTGTAAGTCTTGGTCCCCTGCCCTTCGATCATATAGGTCGCCAGTGTCCAGGGGGCACCGCAGAAACCGATCAATGCTTTATCCTCTGCCAGCCTTTCACGGATCAGCTTGATCGCATCGTAGACATAGGTGAGTCTGCTGGCCGCCTCTTCACCTCCGGTGAGTGCATCGAGATCCTCTTTGCTTTTGATCGGCTTTTCAAAAACCGGTCCCTCGCCCTTGACAAAGTCCAGTTGCATTCCCATCTCATTGGGGACGACCAGAATATCGGAGAAGAGAATCGCTGCATCGACACCGACAATATCGACAGGCTGGAGGGTGACTTCACAGGCTTTTTCGGGATCGTG
>JAOZOG010000574.1 GCA_029933395.1 Sulfurovaceae bacterium
CTGCGATGGGTTGTGTCAGTGTCATTTTGCAGGAGGCGATATCGTTGAGTTCCAGTCTGTCCACTTTGTTTCGCTTGTAGGTATTGACATCGATCTTGTAGTTGATATGTTCAAAGTGGCCGGGAATGACCGATGTGGCTCTTTTGATATCGTAGCTTTTGCCTGTGAGCATCGGGTCCTCGTCCATCCATACCAGCATTACCTTGAGTGAGTTCGATACCCTGGGGAGGTTTTTGGTGTGGACGATCATATCGCCGCGCGAGATATCGATCTCGTCTTCTGTGGTGATTGTGATTGCCATTGGGGCGAAGTAGTGGTTGGTCGATAGTCGATGGTCGATAGTCGATGGTATCTGGTTGATGGTTGATCGGTTTGACTCGGTGATATCTCCGGCGTTGATGATGCTTTTGATTTTTGTGGTTTTGCCGGAGGGGAGGATGGTGATAGCATCTCCGACTTTGACCGAACCTGCCGCGATCGTTCCGCAGAAGCCTCTGAAGTTGAGATTGGGGCGGTTGACATACTGGACCGGAAAGCGGAATGCCTCCTCTTTGATCTCCTTGGAGATATCCATCGTATCGAGCAGTTCCAGGAGAGGCTTGCCTTCATACCAGGGGGTTTTTTCACTGAGGTCGACGACATTGTCCCCATCGAGTGCGCTCAGAGGAATGTAGGTAGTCGATGGTCGATGGTCGATGGTCGACGGCAGGGAGTCGAGTACCTCCTCATAGGCGGCTTTGATCTCTTTGAAACGCTCTTGGGAGAAATCAACCAGATCCATCTTGTTGATCGCTACAATGATATGCCTGATGCCCAGTAAAGAGACGATGAAAGTATGTCTTCTGGTCTGTGTCAATATCCCTTTGCGCGCATCGATCAGGATGATCGCCACATCTGCTGTGGAAGCACCGGTGACCATATTGCGCGTGTACTGCTCGTGTCCCGGGGTGTCTGCGATGATATACTTTCTCTTATCTGTTGCGAAGAAACGGTAAGCCACATCGATCGTGATTCCCTGCTCGCGTTCGCTCTGCAGCCCGTCGACCAAGAGTGCCATATCGATCTTCTCACCTGTCGTGCCGTACTTCTTGCTCTCACTCTCCGCTGCCGAGAGCTGATCGTCGAAGATCATTTTGGAGTCATACAGCATTCTGCCTATGAGTGTACTTTTGCCATCATCGACTGACCCACAGGTGAGGAAGCGGAGCATATCTTTGTTTTCGTGTGCTTTGAGATAGGACTCGATA
>JAOZOG010000163.1 GCA_029933395.1 Sulfurovaceae bacterium
CTGAGGATGTCGCCACAGATGCAAAGTTTGTGATCTTCGATCTCGGCGATCGGCAAAATATCTCTGTATCGCACTTCGGCATCATACTCGGTAAACTCGGGCTTGAGCTTCAACCCGCTGTCGGGTACGTTACCCAATCCTCTCCAGCGAAAGAGACTTACTTTGTCGAAGTAGCGCTCGATGAGTTTTTGTGATTTCAGATTCCCTTCCCAGGTAACGACCCGCTTGTACTGTATCTCCAGCTCGCACCGGTGCTCTACGAACTGTTTGACGATCATACTGATCCCCTGCATCACATCGACCGGCTCGAAGCCGCTGACCACCACAGGCCGTCCATAATCCCGGGGGAATGTTTCATAGATTTTTGCGCCGGCGATGACGCTGACATGGCTGGGCCCCAGAAAGGCATCGATCTTGTTGTTGTAGGAGTCGATATGAATATCCCTGCTGTCGATCAACTCTTTCATTACCTCCGGCACAGTGACATGGTTGATATGAAAAAGGATATTGGGTATCTGCTTCTCGATCACCTGGTCGATCAATACCGCCGTCATCGGCGTCGTCGTCTCAAAACCGATCGCAAAGAAGATGACTGTTTTATCCGGATGCTCTTGTGCTATTTTGATACACTCCAGAGGCGAATAGACGAAACGTACATCCGCCCCCTTGCTCCTGGCATCCTGCAGGCTTCCGTGACTTCCGGGCACTTTGATCATATCCCCCAGTGTCACCAGGATGACATCGGGCTGCATCGCCAGGAGATAGGCATGGTCGATACGCTCTTTGGGCATGATGCAGACGGGGCAGCCGGGGCCATGAATGAAGTTGATCGATTCGGGCATCAGTTGAGGCAGTCCATACTTCATAATGGTATGGGTATGTCCGCCGCAAACCTCCATAATATTGATCGGTCTCTCCAGTCTGGCTGCATCTTCAGCAATGATTCTGGCATATGCCTTGATCGTTTCGCCATCACGAAAATCGTCATAGAGGTTTTTGAGTTGTAGATTTTTCATTTTGTTTCACTGCCCTCTTATTCTGGTAGGCTTAAAAGCCCACCCTACGCTGTTCCCCGGTCAGGACAGTTGTCATCTTCCAGTATCGTCTGCCGCCTCTCTTCTTCATCCATCAGTTCCAATATCTCCTTGTAGGTATCGATGGAAGCCAATGCCTCCTCCTCGTCGATCCTGTTCATCACGAAACCGATATGCAGCAGCACATAGTCCCCTACTTTGACATCATCATCTCCCATCATCATCAGGCTGGCATCACGCTGCACGCCCATCGTATCGACCGTACACATCGTTTGATCTTCTGAGATTTTTACCACTTTGCTTGGTATCGACAGACACATATCAGCCCCTCATCTTTCGCTTGAACTCTATCCAGTCGGCTACTGCTTTGACTGAGTCGATATCGTTGATATTGATCTCCAGGATATCGACATTTGGTTTGATACGCCTCGCCTCTTTTTTCTCGGCCTCTATATCGTATTTGAAGTAGGGAAGCAGGTCTGTCTTGGTAATGAGTATCAGGTCCGCCTGACGGAACATCACCGGGTATTTGGCGATCTTATCTTCACCTTCGGGAATGGAGACCAACACGATATTGAGATGTGTTCCCACATCATAGCTCGCCGGGCAGACGAGGTTGCCGACATTCTCCACGAAGCAGACATCGATCCCATCGAGCGGCATATCATGCAGCCCTTTGTGTACCATAAAGGCATCGAGATGACACGCGCTTCCGGTCTGTATCTGCATCGCCGGAATCCCTTTGGCTTTGAGGCGGTCCGCATCTTTGTTTGTCTCGAGATCCCCCTCGATGACACCGAACTTGAACTCTGCCACATCCGCCAGATACTCCAGCAGTGTCGTCTTGCCCGACCCGGGACTGCTCATCAGATTGATACCCAGTACCTTTTTTCGCTCGAGATGACTTCTGTTGTGATCGGCTTCGTGGTCGTTTTTGTCCAGTATCTTCTGGATCACCGAAATCGTCTTGGCATCATTGAGTTGAGGGTTGTGATGCAGGTGCTCATGGGCCTTTTGATGTTCGTGCGAGTGACTATGCCCCTCGTGGCTGTGCTCGTGTCCGTGAGACATCGCGCTGTCTGTGATACTGCATCCGCAATCTGTACACATAATTGACTCTCCTTATCCTATTAAAATATTTGTTCCGACGATCAGCGATATCACGCCTGCTGTCGCAAATGCCCGCCGGACATTTCGTATGCTATCGAGAAGATGCTCGTTGAGATAGAGGATCACCAGCCCAAATCCGACAAAAATGAGCATCACACCGGCAGTGAATGCACCGATCATCATAAAATTTACATTGCCGCTGCCTACTGCTCCCAGAGTGATCAGCATGCCGCGCACACCACCTGCTCCCATCAGCAGTCCCATCGTAAAAGAGGAACTCTCAGCTGCCTTGTCACTGTGCTCGTGCGATTTGCCAAACCAGATATGGATATGCTCCTTCCCCTCGTGTGTATGGGTACGCAAATGGATACGATCCGTAGCGACCATAAAGAGCAGATAGGCACCCATCGCGATAATAACTGTAGCCGAGATCATATCGCCATAGGCAAGTATCTCATCCGAAATATCCACACTCTGCAGCAGTTTGGCAAAGAGAAAAAGACTCACCCCGTGCCCTATGGCAAAAAGTGTGGTGATCATCAGTGTCTTTTTCTTGTTTTTGCCTATGGAAAAATCCGCTATCGCAGTGAGATGATCCGGTCCGAATGCATGCAGGATTCCATACCAGAAAATAACAAGCAGTGACAATTCCATCTCCGGACTCCCGATAAAATATTTTTAAAACTGAATGAATATTCAGTATGGTAGTGATTTATTATTAACTGGATATTAATTCCACTGATTCTACTCTATTTTAGGGACCAAAAGATAGAATACACTATGAAATGTATCTACTGCTCAAACCCCTACACCTATGAACTCGGCAACAAGCAAAGAAAATGCAGTCGGTGCAAGCGAAAATTTTCTCCCCGAAAGATCGCCAGAGAAGAGAAGCTGAGAGCACTTTTCATCGAGGGAGTGAATGCCAGAAAAGCTTCCGAACAGACAGGTATGCACTTTGCGACGGTACAGAAATATTTTGAAATATTCCGAAGAGAACTGGCGATCGAGTCGGATGAACAGTATCAGCAAAACAGCCACCGTGTCACAGAATATGATGAATATCTCTACCTGCCAAAAAGCCTGAAGGCAGAAGAGAATATCGCCAAAATCCAACACTTTCTCACGCTCTCTTACGATAACAAAGTCTACAACCTTATGATGCCGGAGATCAAACACTACAGGATCGATACACCGACGAAGCAAAAAAGTTCACTGCTCCTGAAGTATCTCAGCTTTGACAAAGTAGCCAAGCTCTCGGGGACCAAAAATACCATTACGGATTTTTGGGATTATTTCGAAACTTTCATTCTACAGTACAGAGGCGTGAGCGATGAACAGTTTGTCTTTTATCTGAAGGAGGCGGAGTGGCGCTTTAATGAGCGGCGGCAGCTATCTGTCCCAGGGCGATCCCTCCATCATTAGGCGGGAAGCGCTCAGGGACCATGACATCCGGAAAGCGTTCGAGCAAGAGTTGAAGCAGGACTCTGTTCTGAAATACTCCACCGCTGAGCACCAAAGGCAACTTTTTGTAGGGTTCATACATTGCAGCGATTATGGCGACTAATGTATGAAAAAAGCGGCTGACCGCCGTAACTCGATCGGATTCTTCGACGATATGTTCGATCATTGACAATACATCGACGATACCATTCTCAACAGAAAAAGGATAGGAGCCTTCGACCGTGTCGTCGTACAGCTCTTCGAGCAACATCCCGCTCTCTCCCTCAAAACTCATCACCTGGCAAATCCCAAGCAGTGAAGCTACCGCATCAAAAAGCCGTCCGACCGAGGAACTCAGTGGCGCATTCAATCCTTTTTTCCACATTAGATATTGGGTTTTTATTTCCGCCTGGCTGAATGCTTGAAGTGTGGGGAGCGACGAGAGGGGGGAGATCTTGTTCGGGGCTGAAGCCTCCGACTCCGGACCGTCCAATACTTTATCACCATAAAGATCAAAAAGTAGACTCAACGCTACCCGCCTGGGTTCTTTGATCGCTTTGGCACCACCGGGAAGCTTGAAGTAGCTCAGATGCCCTACTCTTTCATAGCTGTCATAGTCACAAACCAGAAACTCTCCGCCCCAGAGATTGCCATCATCCCCATAACCGGTCCCGTCAAACGCTACACCAAACACTTTGCCCACTATCCGCTTCTCCGCCATCACCCCCAGGATATGTGCATAATGATGCTGAACCTCCATCCCTGCTCCCTGCTCCCTGCTCCCTGCTAACTGTTTTGCGACTTTTGTCGATTCGTAGCCGGGATGTTTGTCGTATGCAATAATTTCCGGCTTGAAGTCGTAGATGCGTTCGAGTGTTTCGATATTTTTTTGGTAGTACTTCACCGATCCGATAGTGTCGAGATCCCCGATATGTGGGGAGAGGATCACCTGGTCATCGAAGCCGATAGCCACCGTACTCTTCTGGTTTGCACCCATCGCCAGAGTTTTTTGCGGCAGCTTGAAAGGCAGCTGTATACTTGCCGGAGCATATCCACGGGCTCTGCGCAGCATCACGGTACGCTCTTTAACGACCATCACCACCGAATCATCTACACCATTGACAATCTCTCTGTCGTGATCAAGGATATAGTCATAGACATCCGACAGTTTCTCGAGTGACTCCATGTCAGTACAAATCGGCTCATCGGTCACATTGGCAGAAGTTGCCACCAGCGGTCGCTTCAGCTTCTCCAGCAGAAGCAGATGCAGTGGTGTATAGGGCAAAAAGAGTCCGAT